>CATNCV010000007.1 GCA_950096965.1 uncultured Clostridiaceae bacterium
CTGAAGCGGAACGATGATCCGATCATGTCGACGCGTACGGACGCTTCGTCGAAGTCAAGATAGCCGTTGAACACCGGATTGGCGAGGTTGCCGGTGATTTCCATGGCGCCGTTGAGAGTGCCGGAGTTTGTAGGAATAGTTACTTAGCAATGAGAACACTGTGCCTTTGTTCTTACCATATAAAAAATATCAAAATTATAATAGCAAGAAAAAGCAAAAATATTTAAACCAGAAAAAATAATAAAGTTAGTTTTTCGAATATTATAGCAAAGTTTAAAATTTTATATTGAAAAATATATACTCAAATGCTATAATTCAGAAAGAAAATGAAGAAAATATTTATAAAAAATAAATAATATAATATACCTAAATTCTACAAATTTAGATATTAATATATAGTATAATAGAAATATAAAAATTATAGAAAGGAATCAATTTAAAACTATTTCATTAAATTGATTATACAAGGAAAAAATGAGCGAAAAATTTAAATCAGGTTTTGTCTCAATAATTGGGAGAACAAATGTAGGAAAATCTACTATAATAAATGCGCTAGTAGGAGAAAAGGTGGCAGCAGTAGCAAATAAAGTACAAACCACAAGAACAGCAATAAGAGGAGTGGTAAACAGGAAAAATTCACAAATTATTTTTATAGATACACCAGGAATCCACAAGCCAAAGTCAAAGCTAAGTGAAACAATGATAGAAACATCATTTAATTTTATAGGAGATGTAGACATTATTCTATTTGTTATAGATGGAACTTCAAAAGAAATAGGTAGAGGAGACTCTAAAATATTAGAGAAAATAAAAGAATCAAAAAGAAAAACAATACTAATCATAAATAAAATAGATATGATAAAAGAAAAAGAAGAATTACTAAAGTTAATAGATTTATATCAAAAAGAATACAACTTTGAAGCAGTAATACCAGTATCAGCATTAAAAAAGGAAAATGTAGAAGTAATATTAGAAGAAATAGAAAAAAACTTAAAATATGGTCCAGCATATTATGATGTAGAAGAATACACAGACCAAACTTCAAGGCAATTAGTAGAAGAAATAGTTAGAGAAAAAGCACTAAAATTTTTAAGCGATGAAGTTCCGCACGGTTTATATATAGAAACAGAAAAAATGAAATTCAGGAAAACAAAAGAAAAAGAAGGAATATATGATGTAGAAGCTACTATTTACTGCCTAAGAAATTCTCATAAAGGAATAATAATAGGAAAAGAAGGTAGTATGCTAAAGAAAATAGGAACATATGCCAGAAAAGACTTAGAAAATATGTTAGGAACAAAGGTAAATTTAAAAATATGGGTAAAAGTAAAAGAAGACTGGCTTAATAATGACAAAATAGTAAAAAAATTTAAACTAAACTAGAAAAAATGAATAAAATATATAAAAAAGCAAAAAATAACAGTAAGAAATTATGAGGAAGGTGAATTCTTATGATAAAACAAATAGCATGGAATACCTTTAAAAATACAGGAAGTATAGATTCATATTTAGAATTAACTAAGGTAGAAAATATAGAAAAAAACATAAGTAAAAATTTAGAAAAAAAAGAGACAAACAATATAGAACAAAATATAAAACTTTAAAGGTGAAATAAACATGGGCACAATAAAAACAAAAGGGATAATAATAGCAGAAAATAATATGGGCGATTTTGATAAAATGCTAACAATATTAACTCCAAATGGAAAGCTGTCGTGCAGTGCTAAAGGAGCGAGAAGGCCTAAAAGCCAGCTCATGGCGGGCACACAGTTTTTATGTTTTGGAGAATATATGATGTTTAAAGGCAGTAATACATATACATTAAATTCATGCGAAACAATTGAATTATTTTATAATTTAAGAATAGATTTAGACAAACTAAAATATGCAGTACATATAACAAAAATTATAGCTGATGTAACATATGAAAATCAAAATACATATAAAATTTTGCAACTATATTTAAACACATTATATGTAATAGCAAATACTGATATGGACTTAGACTTTGCCATATCTATATTTAAAATGAGACTAATGTGTTTACTAGGTTTTAAACCAAGAATAGATAGATGTATATCTTGCCAAAATGAAAAGGTAGACTATTTTAGTTTTAAAGATAATGGACTAAAATGTATAAATTGTAGTAAGCAAGATACAGGAACAATACAAATTAGTGAATCAACAAAAAATGCACTAAGATACATAGAAATTGCACCACCCAAAAAATTATTTTCATTTAATATGTCAGATGAAAATAAAAAGCAACTAGAAATAATTGCAAAGATTTATACAAATGATAAGTTAGAGAAGGAATACAAAATGTAAACATTTGAGAAATACTTGAGGCATTTCAAAGACTTTTCAAAACTCAAATGAAAATAGTATTGACAGAAAAAAATAGTATTGACAGAAAAAAATAGTATTGTTAAAATAATTTTAGTAATAGTATTTTAGACAAATAAAAAGTAGCAAAATATAAATACTAGAACCTTCAAACAGTAAGTGTACACTAGGATTACTAAAAATAGAATTAATACTAGGAGGAAAAAAGATAATGGGACTAAAGAAAAAAGAAGATAATGAAAATATAAATAAAGGAATTATGCTAAACTCTAAAAGTAAATATAAAAATATAATAGCAATAACCATAATATTAGCTATAATATTAATAGTATTACTAACTTTAAATAATGTAGGAGTGTTAAACAAAACAGGAAAAACAAAAGAACAAATGACAGAGGCAGAAGCAACTACGAAATTAGAACAAGCACTAGAAACAGTAAAAACAAAAAAAGAAACAGATGAAACCTACAATAAAGAACAGTACATAAATGACCTATTAGAAGCACAAAATATATCAATACATGGAGATATAGTAGCAGTAAGTGGATATAATTACCAAATAGATAGAGAAAACTTAAGTATAACACAGGAATTAGGAAAAGCAAATGTAGAAATAACAACGAAAGTATTAAATTTATTAGGTCAAAATGATAAAGGCAAAGAAAGAGCAACAATAGAAATAGAAGTAACAAGTAATGTCCCACTAGAAAATATAGTATATCAAAATGAAGATAGAACATATGCAAAAGAAACAACATCAGAATTAACATATAAAAAAGAATTAGAATTAGAACTAGATAAAGACTATGTGATAACAGTAGAAACAAAAGACGGAAAACTAAATACAAAAGTATTTAAAAATACAAAAGAAGACTACAAAGAACCAAGTGCCCAGTAGCTACTTGTTATGGTGGTCTTGATGGAACAACATACAAGTACATTCGGATTTCATCCTATAATTTATAAATAGCAAATTAGTAGTAATAAAAAATAATAAAAATCTTGTAAAAAACAAGCTATTGTGATATATTAAAACCTAATAGGAGGTATGCCTATGTGGGGAGATATAGCAATAGCTTTTTTGTTAGCATTTATAACAACATTTGTGCTAACACCATATACAATAAAAATAGCAAAAAAAATAGGAGCAGTAGATGTTCCAAAAGATGAAAGAAGAATGCATAATAAGCCAATGCCAAAGTTTGGTGGACCAGCTATTATAATAGGTTTTCTTTTATCAACAATATATTTATTAATTACTTCTTCAATAGAAGGAAACTTAAACTTATTTGGTGGGGAAAATTATTTTATAAAACTAATAGGCTTTCTATTAGGTATATTAATACTAAGCTTTGTATGCTTTTTTGATGATATAAAAGGAATACATCCACTAGTTAAGTTAACTGGTCAAATTATGGCAGCTGGTGTAGTAGTAGCATTTGGAATACGAATTAATAACTTTAATTTACCATTTCTGGAAGGAAATATAGTTTTAAGTAATGTGTTTTCAATAATATTGACAATGGTGTGGATAGTAGGAATAACAAATGCTATTAATTTAATAGATGGATTAGATGGTTTGTCAACAGGTATAGCAATAATATCATCAGTATGTTTGCTAATTATATTTGCATTAAACATGTCACCACTAGTAGCAATAATAATAATAACAGCATTAGTAGGTGCACTATCAGGATTCCTACCATTTAACTTTAACCCAGCAAAAACCTTTATAGGAGATATAGGTTCAAATTTTATAGGCTTTACCCTATCAATAGTATCAATACTAGGAATTGCAAAAACCGCAACAGCATTTGTAGTAGTACTTCCAATAATAGTATTAGGACTTCCAATATTTGATACAATATCAGCAATAATAAGAAGGCTAATAAAAGGCAAATCTCTAAAAGCAGTTTTGCAAGCAGATAAAGGCCATCTGCACCATAAATTAATAGCAAAAGGTTTCACACAAAAAGAAGCAGTGTTAACACTATATGGAATAAGTGTAGCATGCGGAATGTTTGCAGTAATACTATTTGAAAGCGACATATGGAAAGCAATATCATTTGCATTAATGGTAGTAGCAGTAGTATGTATTGGGTACAAAGAATTTTTTAAATTAAAAGAAGAAGAAAATGAAGAAAAATAATTGAAAATTATGTAAATATATGGTATAATATTGTTTATTAAAGTAACATTAATAACAATATTATACCATTTTTGGTAAGGAGGAATTTTATATGAAGCGGAATGCCCAGAGCTTAAGTATTTGTGTACCAGGAAAGAAATGTATCAACCACTGCAAGTTTTGCGTGTCGTGTATGCATGCAGATGCCTACAAAAACCAGATGGATGAGAACCTTCCTTTTTATGACCTTTACTTTGAGGACTATGTAAAAAGGATGATTTTTGCGAAAGAAAATGACGCCAATATTATGATGATTACTGGTGACATTGAACCTTTGCAGAATCGGCACTTTTTACAAACACTTGCAATTATTAACAAATATGTATTACCACAAAGAGGTTGCAGTGCATTCAATTGGATTGAAATTCAGACATCAGCAGTAGGTTTTGACAGAAACTATGCAAGGTTTTTGAGAAATACAGTTGGGGTAAGTGTATTTTCATTTTCTCTATCAAGCTTTGATAATGACATAAATGCTTATATTGTAGGAATGCCAAAGAATATGAGAGTAAATATTCAGGAAGTATGCGAAAACGTAAAAGAGTATGACTTTACCCTCAGACTTAGCCTTAATATGAGTAAGGAAATGCTAGAAAGTGTCGGAGGAACAGCAAATTATGAAAATGTCGAAAAAATATTTAATAAAGCGAAAAGTTTAGGAGCAGATCAAGTAACTTTTCGAAAGTTTTATACTGATGGGGATAATTCACAGAGCAAGTGGATTGCTGAAAATACGGTACCTGATGAATTCTTTAAGATGTTACATGAGTATGTGAAACATGAGGGCAGATTGATTGGAACCTTACCATATGGTTACAATCAATATTCTGTAAATGGCATTTCGGTTGTTATTGACGAAGACTGCATGAACGAGGGAAAGGCTCAAAAAGAAGCATCAAAATACTTCGTAATACGTCCAGACTGTAAGTTGTATGATGGCTGGAACAAAGAAGACATTATATTTTAATTCCAAATCAAAAAAAATAAGCAAAAAAGAGCAGAAATTTCTGCTCTTTTTTGTATACTAGAAAGTACTCTGTTTTAAGTTGAAATTGTAGGGACTGCTAGTAGCTTGTCTGAGAGGCGAAGCATCTTTATTGCTTAAAAAGAGAAGAATTTAATTCATTACGCACTTTTTTAAATTAATTTTTTTATATGCTTATAGGAAAATGTATGACCTTTAATTTTATACAAATAAAGTGAAAATAAGTAATTTCTAATTTTAAAGTAAATACTA
Source organism: uncultured Clostridiaceae bacterium (assembly GCA_950096965.1). GTDB lineage: Bacteria > Bacillota > Clostridia > TANB77 > CAG-508 > UMGS1663. The sequence goes on from CATNCV010000007.1 coordinate 5,772, forward strand.
TAAAATTTGTTAGCTTTATATATAATAAAAGTTTTGTTTTCAAAAGAAAAATGTATTCAAGATAATATTTATTTAATAAAATATTAAAAACTATTGACAAATTATGATATTATCAATATAATAATAACATACTTATTAATAAAATGATAATATCATGTAAAGGAAGTGATTAGGTTGAGTGATAAAAAAAGTATAGTAGTATTTGGTGGTTCATTTAATCCACCACATAACTCGCATTTTTCTACTGCACAGCAAGTATTAAATCAATATGAAGAAGTAGAAAAAGTAGTATTTATTCCTGTAAATAACAAATATGAAAAAAGTGGACTAGAAGAAAATGAACATAGATATAATATGTTAAAATTAGTAATAGACAAAAATAGTAATTTTATACTATCAGACATTGACATGAATGGAAAACGAGCATTATATACAATAGAAACATTAGAAGAAATACAAAAGTGTTTTAAAGATAAACAAATATGTTTTTTAATAGGAAGTGATAACTTAAAGGAACTTCACACATGGAAAAGAGCAGAAGAATTACTTTCTAAATATAAAATACTAGTAATGGGAAGAAATGAAGACAAAATAGAAGAAATAATAGAACAAAATGAATTATTAAAAAGCTATAGAGAAAACATAAGAAAGCTAGAAGAAGGAATAAGAAGTAATTTTAGTTCAACATATATACGCACGCAAATAAAAAAGCAAAAAAGTGTCAGATATTTAATGCCAGATGAAGTTTACAATTATATTAAAACAAATAATCTATATATAGAATAATAGCTGTAGGGGAAATTATTCCTTAGCTGTTCGAGCAAAGCGAGTCACAGATAAGCTATATGTTAGCATAATCGTCCACTCTTCAAAGAAATGGGGCAAGTGAATAGTTAATAGTGAAAAATGAATAGTAAATAGTACAAAATTCAAAGAATTTTTAGAAAGGAATGATCTTTATGATAAAAAACATTGAAAAGGAAGTTGAAGAAATCACAAAATGGATAAAAAACTATGTAGAAGAAACAAAAGCAGAAGGAGTAGTAATAGGAAACAGTGGGGGAAAAGACTGTGCCACAGTAATAGCATTAGCTGAGAAAGCATTAGGAAAAGAAAAAGTCCTAACAATAGCAATGCCATGTAATTCAATAAAAGCAGATATAGAAGATGCAAAACTAGTATCAGAGACATTTGGAGTTAAGCTATTAAAAATAGACTTAAGCAATGCTTATCAAACACTAGAAAATGAAATTGACAAAGAAATAAATGAAATTACTAAAGGAAAAGAAGAATGGAGAATAAGAGAAGCAAAAATAAATACAAAACCACGCCTAAGAATGACAACACTATACTATGTAGCACAAAATATGAACTATTTAGTAGCAGGAACAGGAAATAAATGTGAAGCCACTGTAGGTTATACAACAAAATGGGGAGACAATGCAAGCGACTTTAATCCAATAGGAGAATTTACAGTAGAAGAAGTACTACAAATAGGGAAATACCTAGGAGTACCAGAAAAAATCATAAACAAAGCACCAAACGATGGACTAGGAGGCAAAACAGACGAAGAAAAACTAGGAGTAACATACAAACAAATAGCAGAATATATAGAAACAGGAAAAACGCAAAGAGAAGCAATGGAAATAATAAAACAAAAAGAAAAAACATCAGAACACAAAAGAAAACCCATACCAATATATAAAAGACTTTAACTAGATTGGGAACTAGATTGGAAACTAGATTGGAAACTAGATTGGGGACTGTCCCTGAATGGGTGCAGAAAGACTAGATTGGGCAACGAAAACAAGATAGAGAATAAAAAATAATAAAAAACAAAAATAATGTATGTAAAAAAATAAATGTACCCAATCGAAAACTAAGAAATAAAATTACAAGGGTAGAAAAATAAAAGAAGTAAAGAATTGGAAGCACCCCCTTGGGTAATCGAAGATGTCCCAAGAGGGACTGTCCCCAATCGGAAAGAAGTAGAATACTATAAAATACAAAAAACAAGACAAAGCAATAAAAAATGATCTAGCTAGATTAGAAACTGTCCCCAACGCATAAGCCAGACACAAGCATAGAAATATGCTTAAAAAAATACAAAATGATAGTATAAAAATGATAATAAGAAGTTAGAGGTTAGAAGTTGGAATTAGGGTAAATACTTCGAAGGAAAAAAACTAAAACTAACATCCAAATAAAAAGGAGGAAAAAACATGAACGAAAAACTAAAAACTATAAAAAACAAAGGAAAAGAACTATTCAATCGCATCTTCATAGATGGACTAACAGGAATGGCCTGGGGGCTATTCTCAACCCTAATAATAGGTCTAATAATAGAACAAATAGGAAAAATAATAGGAAACAACCAAATAGGAAATATGCTAATTCTAATAGGAAAAATATGCGCCTCATTAACAGGAGCAGGAATAGGAGTAGGGGCCGCCGTAAAATATAAAGCTTCTCCATTTGTAACAATATCAGCAGCAATGGCAGGCTTAATAGGAGCATTTGCAAGCAAAATATTAGCAGGAAATGTATATGTAAATGGAAGCATAATACTAACAGGACCAGGGGAGCCAATGGGAGCATTTATAGCAAGTTACATAGGAATAGAAATAGGAAAAATAATAACAGGAAAAACAAAAGTAGATATAATACTAGTTCCATTAGTGACAATATTAATAGGAGGAGCTATAGGTTTACTAGTAGGACCAGCAATATCAAACTTCATGGCACTACTAGGAAATATGATTAACTGGGCAGTAGAAAAACAGCCATTTATAATGGGAATACTAGTATCGACCATCATGGGAATGATATTAACCTTGCCAATAAGCTCAGCAGCAATATCAATTATTCTAAACTTAAATGGATTAGCAGCAGGAGCAGCAACAGTAGGGTGCTGTGCAAATATGATAGGCTTTGCAATAGCAAGTTACAAAGAAAACAAAGTAGGCGGACTATTATCACAAGGAATAGGAACAAGTATGCTACAAGTACCAAATATAATGAAAAAACCAGTAATATGGTTACCAGCAATAATAGCAAGCGCAATACTAGGTCCAGTATCAACAATGGTTTTCCACATGACAAACAACGCCTCAGGAGCAGGAATGGGAACAGCAGGATTCGTAGGCCAATTTATGACCTGGCAAACAATGGCAGGAACAGAAAGTTCTGTAACATTAATTATAAAAATAGCATTATTACACTTCATATTACCAGGAGTAATAGCATGGGTAGTTAGTTACTTTATGAGAAAAAAAGGAATAATAAAAGATGGAGATATGAAACTTGACTTGTAAAGTAAAAAAGACTTGAATAATTCTGATATGTATGGTATATCTATATTAGATACTATGAAAGAGGAGAAATACAATTAATATGGATTTAGGAGATATTATAATAAGTTTAATTACAGAATTACAAAATAGAGGAATAAAATTTAATTATTCTATAGAACATAGAAGTATAACAACAGGGCAGATTGAAGATTCTGGTAATATAAAAGAAGGAAGAAATTATAATTTAACAATAATAACTGAAAACGAAGAGATATATATATCTAATAATCAAATAAACGATGAAAAGTTTATGGAGCTAATGTATGTAATTTTTCATGAATATAGACATATTGTTCAAATAGAAAATAGTAAATATAACCCTGATTTTTCAAAAAACTCTATTAATATAGCTAAAATGAGTGCAATAAAAGACAATGGCTTTGAAGACTATTATTTTAATAATTATGATAATGATATTGCAGAATTAGATGCTTCAATTTATGGGATAGAAGAGGCTATTAGATATGTTAACAGTCATTTTCCACAAGTTGACGCTGAAAGGGGAGTACTTTCATTTATAAGAAAAGACATACAAGAAGAATATCCTCATTTCCGTGTTGAAAAAGCTAATTCTACTCAAGAGTGTATAAATGAATTAAGAGCAAGAATGAGTAACCCATCAAGAGTTGATTTGCAAGAAATAATGAACAAAGATGGAATAAATGCTGATATAGATATTATAGATAATATTCTTCTAAAACAAGAAGTAATTAATAAGTATAGAAATTGCAAAACAGCAGAAGAAAAAGATAATTTTATTATATCAGAAATGTGTAAATTACGTCCAGAAATGCTATTAGAATATCCAATTTTACAGAATAATATAGGAATAGAAAATAAAAACTTTTAAAGAAAAATATAAGGTAGAACTAGACAAAATTGAATATGATAGGATTGTGGAAAAATGTAAAAATGGAATATATACAGAAAGAGTACAAATAGATGAAAGCGAGATACAAGATTATAAATAACTTCTAACCTTTAAAAAGGAGGAAAAAATGAAAGAAGAATTTTTTAAACCATCAGTAACAGTAGATACAATAATATTCACAGTAAGGGACTTAAATGTGGATAATTATAGGAAATTGCCAGAAAAAAAGTTTCAAGTGTTATTAGTAAAAAGAGCAGGAGAACCATATAAAGATAAATGGTCACTGCCAGGAACATTTGTAGGAAAAGAAGAAAGATTTGAAGAAGCGGTAAATAGGTGCTTGCAAGAAAAAGCAAATATTAAAGACATATATTTAGAACAATTATACTCATGGGGAGATCCACAAAGAGACCCAAGGGAAAGGATAATTAGCACATCTTACATGGGGTTAGTAGATACAGGCGACATTCAAATAAAGGCAGGAAAAAATGTAGAAGATATAGAGTGGTTTAATATAAAATTAAATACTATAAAAGAAAAAAGCAAAGAGAAAAAAGATGGATATTACAAAGCAGAAGAAATAGAAATATTGTTAGAAAATAAACAGGAAGTATTAAAAAGTAGAGTAAAAGTAGTAAAAGAGCTAGTAAATGGAAATATGGTAATATACACACAAATATTACAATCAGACCTAGCATTTGACCATGCTAAAATATTAATATATGCCATAGAGAGACTAAAAAATAAAGTAGAATATACAACGATAGCATTTAACCTAATGCCAGAAAAGTTCACACTAACAAAGCTACAACAAGTATATGAAATACTATTAGACAAGCCACTATTAAAAGCAAACTTTAGAAGAAAAATAGCAGATATGGTAATAGAGACAGAAGAATACGAAGAAAACGCAGGACATAGACCATCAAAATTATACAAGTTTAACCCAAACTGGCAACCACATGTATTCTAATGTTCCAATTGGGGACGTTTCCTTTTGGGGTATCTGGTACAAATGGGGTATCTGTCACTTTTGGGAACTTTTTAATATATATTAAGTATCTGTTGCAGGACATATAAAATTTATAATCTGTGAATTGGAACCAAATGTTGAATAAATTGCTTAATAATTAATTAAATTATGTTTACAAAAAGCATTAAATGTGATATAAAAAGATTATTCTATTTAGCACATTTAGTGCTTTTTCAATTTATTTAAAAATTTTATTTCAAAGTTATTAAAAATTAAATCGAAAATTTTTAATCTATTAAAAAATCAAATTAAATGAAATTAAAAAATAAGTGAGAAGGGAGGTTTATTTACTATATAGAGTACAAATATGCTACATAGAAAATAAATTTTTTGCAAGGAGAAAAAATATGGAAGAAAAGAAAGAATTGTTAAAACCCAAAAATGACATAGTATTTCAAAGCTTATTTACACAAAAGAATGAAAATATAACAAAAAATTTTATTTCAGCAATTATGGAAGAGAAAATAACAAAAATAAAAATAAACACACAAAAAGAATTATACAGAGAAAAGCCAACAGATAAATTAGGAATATTAGACTTAGAAGCAGAAATAAATGATAAAGAGAAAGTAGATATAGAAGTACAATTAATTGACAGAAAAAATTTAGTAGAAAGAATGCTATTTTATTTTTCTAAATTATATGCAAGTACAATAGATAAGGGAGAAGATTACATAGATGCAAAGAAAGTAGTAATAATAGCAATAATAGATTATGACTTGGACTTAACAAAAGAAATAAAGGAAATGGAAACAGTATGGAATATAATAGAAAGAAAAAATAAGAACTTAATGTTGACAGATAAGTTAGAATTACATATAATTGAATTAAGGAAAGCAAGAGAAGAATACAAGAAAAATAAATCGAATAAAAAAGCACAATGGATGATGTTCATAAATAATCCAAATGAAGTGGAGGTGCAAGAAATAATGAAAGAGAATAAAGAAATAGAAGAAGCAGTAGTAGAAATAAGAGAAATGACTGAAGACGAAAAATTAGAAAGACTTGCATTTTTAAGACAAAAAGCCATAATGGACGAAAAAGCAATATATGCAGCAGGATTAGATAAAGGAGAATTACGTGGAAAGGAAGTTGGAAGAAAAGAAGGAATAAAAGAGACAGCTAAAAAAATGAAAGAAGAAAATTTACCACTAGAGCTAATTGAGAAAATAACGGAATTAACGAAAGATGAAATTGAAAAACTATAAATTACATATTATAGTAAAATAAACTTTTAATTAAATAGGAAAGTTATAAAATATAGGAGTGCCATTCATTAAAAATACTTTATATGGTACTCCTTTTGTAAAATAAAAAAAGAAGGTAGAAAATATTATGAAAGTATTAATAGCAACAAAAAATCAAGGGAAAATTGAAGGAGCAAGAAAAGCATTATTAAATTATTTTGATAATGTAGAAATTGAAGGAATACCAGTAGAATCAAATGTAAGCGAACAACCAGTTAATGATGAGATATATGATGGAGCGAAAAACAGAGTTAAAAATTTAAAGGAATATGCACAGCAAAATGGCAAACAAGCAGATTTATACTTGGCAGTAGAAAGCGGAATAACTAATTCATTAGGAAGATGGCTGATTACTAATATTGCAGTAATTGAAGATAATAGGGATTTTGAAAGCTATGGTACAAGTCCATCATTTCCAGTTCCAGAAAAATTAGTGAAAGATATTATAGATACTGATTTAAGCCAAGTTATGAATAAGATTTTTACTAAGGACGACGAAAGGCACAATAAAGGTGGAGGAATACAATTATTAACGCACGAAAAAATATCAAGAATAGACTTAACACAAATGGCATTTATTATGGCATTAACTAAATATATAAATGAAGATAAATGGAAATAAAAAAGGGATGTAAAAAAGGAAAGATTTGGGACGCGTCCCAAATCTTTCCTTTTTTACATCCCTTTTTAGATAAACTTATAAATTGCTTCTGCAAATCCGCCATTGCCAGCAGAATTTTTGGTAACAAAATCTGCGACCGCTTTTACTTCATCATAGCTATTACCAACAGCTACTCCAATACTAGCTACATTAAACATGCTTATATCATTAATGTTATCGCCAATAGCGAGTATTTGTGATTGTGGGATATTCAAGTATTTACTCAAAGCATTAATGGCATTTCCTTTAGAAACATTAGAAGTAGAAATATCTAAATATTCATAATCTTTATCAATAACATTATCACGATATTTTCCTTTCTTTCTAATATGTGTAATACTAATACCTTCTACTTGTTGTAATTTAGCTTTAAGCTCTGACAAGTCACTACTTGAAGAAAGAACTAACTGCAGAATTTCGGTATTTCCAGTAATTAAAGTATTATAAATATCAGAAACTTCCATAATATCTACTTTACCAGGGAATAACAAGGAATTCCTTAAATCTAAATATTCAAGCTTTTCACTTATAATGCCAGTATCAGTATTAGCATGTACATGCATACCATATTCTTTAGCAAGTTCTAAGCATTTTGTAAGGTTAGATATAGAAAGGGATTTTTTAAAAATGACCTTATTAGTAGTTAAATCTACACAATGAGAACCATTTCCAAAAATACCAAAATCTGCACCAACTTTTTTACAAAAATCTTTACTAATAGCATAGCTCTTACCAGTACAAAGAGCAAAAGTAATATTTTTCTCTTTTAAATACGATATAGCCTGAGTATTCCTTTCGCAAATAGGATGTACATTATCAATTAAAGTACTATCAATATCACTAGAAACAAGTTTAATCATACTTTATCTCCTTATATATGTAAATTTCTAAATTAAAGTTACATAAATATAATATCATAAATTAAAGAATAAGACAAGTAAAATTTTAGGAACATGATAAAAATTATTTATCTGTGAAATATAACAAAAATTTTAGAGTTTGTGGATAACTAGCAATATTTATTATTGCTTATTTCAAATATATATGATAGAATATAGCTTATGAGTTATATGTATGTTGTGTAATAACCAGAGAATAATTATTTGAAGGAGGAAGAAACATGAGGAAAATAGCATTTATTAATCCAACAAGAGAAAAGAAGACACTTAAGGAAATTTTAGATGACGCTTTTGAAAACTCTCACTTAGATTATGAAGTATCTAAACAAAGCGAAGCGGATGATGATAATGACGAAGATAGAATTTCAGAAGCAATTAGAAATACTCCTAAATTAGAAACAGATTTAAGAAATGTTGACTATTATGCATAAATAAAAAACAAGCTCTCCCTATTAATTTTAAGGAGAGCTTATCTTTTAAAAGTAAATATTATTAAGCATATCATTCTTAAGTGTCCATAATTCCTTAGATAAATCAACATAGTATTCATGTGGTTTTTCTAATCTTTTGACTTCGTCCCACATAGTATCAAGTTCCTTTTTAGCATATTTGGCAATTTCTTTTAATGTAGGGTTTTTATACACTAATTTTCCATTTTCAAATATTTTTTCATGTAAAGCTCTAACTGTATAGTTTGTAAGTGTTTTCTTTTTCCAAGGGTTTTGTGGGTCAAATATTGTGTAATTATCTTTTGGAATTACTTCATCTGCTAAAGTTATAACATCTGCTAAAGCTTTTTTTGTATCTTTATCATAAAAACGATAAACTTTTTTATATCCAGGGTTTGTTACTTTTATAGCTGTTTCACTTACTTTAATTTTAGGTGTAATAACGCCATCTTCTTCCATAGCAACTAATTTATATACACCACCAAAAACAGGTTCACTTTTAGCTGTAATTAGGTTTTCGCCTACACCAAAGCTATCAATTTTTGCTTCTTGCTCTAATAAAGATGTTATAGAATATTCATCTAAAGAGTTTGTAGCGCAAATTTTACAATCTGGGTAACCATTTTCGTCTAATATTTTTCTAACTTTTTTAGATAAATAAGCTAAATCTCCACTATCTAACCTTACAGCTTTTGGTCTAATTCTTTGTGGTTTTAATACTTCGTTAAATACTTTAATAGCATTAGGAAGACCACTTTCTATTGTATTGTAAGTGTCAATTAAAAGAGTGCAATCAGTAGGGTAAATTTCAGCATATGCTTTAAAAGCTTCATATTCAGAGTCAAAACTTTGAATCCAGCTATGTGCCATAGTACCACTTGCAGGAACATCAAATTCTTTTGCGGAAATAGTACAAGAAGTTCCAACAGCTCCACCAATAATAGAAGCTCTAGCACCAGAAACAGCAGCATCAATTCCATGAGCACGCCTAGCACCAAATTCCATAACTGGAATGCCTTTTGCAGCGTTTACTATTCTACTTGTTTTAGTTGCAATTAAACTCTGATGGTTAATAGTAAGTAAAAGCATTGTTTCTAAAATTTGCGCCTGAATCATAGGAGCTCTAACAGTAAGCAAAGCCTCATTAGGAAATACAATAGTTCCTTCAGGAATAGCCCAAATATCTCCTGTAAATTTAAAGTTTTTTAAATACTCTAAAAAATCTTCTGAAAATTTATTTTGTTTTCTTAAATATTCAATATCATCTTCTGTAAATTTTAAATTTTTAATATAGTTAATAACTTGCTCCAAACCAGAGGCTATAACATAACCACCCTCGTCAGGTATTCTTCTAAAAAATACATCAAAGTAAGCTAGTTTGTTATTCATATTTTTAACAAAATAACCATTTGACATGGTAAATTCATAAAAATCCGCAACTAATTCTAATTTATTATTCATAATAATTCCTCCTTCAAAATATACTTATTAACTTTATGATAGTAACATCATAATACTATCATATTAAATTGTCAATAACTTTGTGCAAAAAATTAAAAGTATAGTGATTGAAAATAGTAAAAATAGTAATTTAACATTGTAGGGGCGACTATCAGTCGTCCGCTCTTCGAAGCAATTACCCTAAAATTTATTACTATATTAATTTATTTATATATAACAAAATTCAAAAATAAAATTAATTGCTAAATATTAAAAGCTGTGTTATTATAATAATAAATTAAATTGTAGGAGAAAAATATGATATTTGAAAAAAGAAAAACAGTATCAGCCTAAAATAGATTTATTCAAGATATAAAAAAATTACCAGATGAAGTAAAAAATAATACAATAATATTAATAGGTCCAATGGTAACAGGTAAAAGTACTATTGCAAAATTAATATCAAGTCAAATGGAAGAGATAGATAGAATATCATTAGATAATAGAGAAGGCTTAAAGGAAATATATAAAAGAAGAAGTAGTTTTAGAAATTTTAAAAATTTTGAATTTGTGCTTACTGGAACAATATTAAGCTCTTTGAAAAGACCTCATGTGATAGATTTTGGAGCAGGGCATTCTATATATGAAAATCAAAAATTAAGAGAGCAAATGCAAGAAATGTGTTCAGAATTTAAAAATATTATATTATTATTACCTTCAAAAGATAAAGACAAGAGTAGAAGGATATTATCAGAAAGAAGAAATATTGAATTAGGTTCTAATAAAGACAATTGGCACTTTTTAACTGCGCCTAACAATTATGAATTGGCGACCAAGATAGTATATGAAGAAGGGAAAACACCAGAAGATATTTCGAGAGAAATAATACAATTAGTAAAGGGAGAAGTAAAAAGTAAAGAAACAGATGAAAGAGAGGAAACACAAATGAAAATAAGTGGAATAGATAAAGATTTTGAAGATATAATTTATTACTTAGATGCTAAGGGTTATAAGCCATTTGCATCTTGTGATGGAGTTGAAGCAAATCATGAAAGACCAGAAGAAGTTACAGATGCATATATATCATTCTTAAAAAGTCCGAAGATAATTGATTTAATGGCAGTGTTTTTACAAGACAAAGAAAATTATACAGTTAGCCTAAACAGTGGAGATAATGAGAGAGCAACAGAATTATATGGCAATATAATATTAGGTATGAGGTATGGTGTTCATTTTAACAATAAGAGTGGCGAAAATTCAGATAAATTTAAAAGCATTATTAAAAAGACAGTAGAACAAAAGGAAACTATTCCAAGTGATGAAAAGAGAAAGCTAGAAAATTTAAATAAAGTTCTAGAAGAAAGTTCAGACTCAGATTTAGAATTTCAAGTAGACCTTAATACAAGATATCAACCATTTACTAGGAAAGAAGGAAAAATTAATAGCTTAAATATAGAAACGAAATTAAGAGAGGAAAAAATAGAGGATAATATCAGTATAAAAAATGAAGTAGATATGGAAGTTTTGGCAAATATAGTATCAGACAAATACAAAATACCAAGAAAAATAGAAGATATACATGAAGAATATATGGATGAAGAATTTATAATACCTGGGTGCGATAAGACAAGCTGTACAATATATTTTAAAGATGAACATCTTCCACAAATATTAGATCAGATTAAATATATAAAAGAGATAGCACACACATTGCCTACTTTTGAAAGCAGAGAATGGATAGGTAGTGATGAGGAATATATGGTAGAATATGATAAATATTACGATGAACAGTATGATTTTGAAGAAATAGAAGATCAATTGCCAGAAGAATATATGGGAGATAATTTTAAAGAGAACATAGAAGAAAAAACACCATTAAGTAAAAGAGAAGATATATTATTAAAATTAGAGCAAGAAGCAGAAGAACTTTTAATAGAAGAAAAACGAATTGGGATTTTTGGAAAGACAGAAGATGTAAGAGAATAGAGGGAGATACATGAAAAAAGATAAAAAAGAACAGGCACTAATAAAGATAAAAAGGGAGAGTTTTTGGAGTAAAATTATAAAATTCTTTAGAAAAAGCAAGCAAGGTAATAATATTAGTATACAAACCAATAATACAGAATCAAAAATAGATACTCAAAAAGAAAAATTTATAGAATATGTAACAAAAATAGAAAACGAAGAAACACAGCTAATAAATTTACAAAAAAGGTATCGTAAGGGAGAAATAAAAGAGGAAGACTTAACTAAAGAGCAAGTAAAAAAATTGTGTGATTTATATGATAAACAAATTGAAAATCTACAAAAATCTAATTCAATAAGAAAAGAAAACATTTTAAAGTTTATTTAGGGGGATTTTTATGGCAGAATATGAATTAAGAAAAAAGATGGCAAATGAAATAATGGAAGTAGAGTTATTACCAACAATTACAGAAATATCTTTAAAAGAAGTGAAATATGAGAAATATCCAATAGAAAATTTATCTGCATTAGGTGTTGCGGCAAAACCTTTAGTAGAGGCAATGCAATCATTAAAAGGTGTAGAAGGGACAAGTGGTATATATAGAGTAAATACAAAAGGACATAAAATGTTTGAATCTCAAGGTGGTTTTATTGGTGCGCTTCAAACAACTGAAGGAGCAGTGGGAGGAGGACAAGCTATTATGAAACCATTAGCATGCGACCCAACAATGATATTTATGTCTATGACGTTAATGACTATAGAAAAGAAAATAGATGATATTAAAAATTTACAGAATGAGATGTTAGATTTTATTAAATCAAAAGAAAAAGCAAATATTCGTGGTAATATGAATGCATTAATAGATGTATTAAATAATTATAAATTCAACTGCAATAATGAAAAATATAAAACAAATAAACATATTCTAGTGCAAGATATAAAAAGAAATGCAGAACAAAATATTTTATTATACAGAGACCTAATTCAATCTATGTTAGCAAAAAAAGAACCAATTCATAGTGATCAAGAAATAAATTCAAAAATTAAAAAAGTAGATGAGAACTTTAAAGAATACCAGTTATCACTATATTTGCACTCATTTTCATCATTTTTAGAAGTAATGTTATTAGGGAATTTTGATAAGAATTATATAGAAAGTATAAAAAGCAAAATTGATGAGTATATACTGAAATATAAAGAATTATATACACGGGTGTTATAATGAAATTGAAGGTTATACTAAAAATTCTGTACAATCTGTATTAACGAAAGGTATTGCAGGAGTTACTAAAGGTGCAGGTGAAGTGGTGTCTAAAATACCATTAATTAGTAAAGGAGGAGTTGACCAGTTTTTAATTGAATCAAGTGAAAAAATAAATAATTTTAATAATAAGAGAAATGATAAATCAGTTCAAAGATTAGTAACAAATGCTATGAAAGGAGTTAATCCATTTGTAGAAACATTAAATAAAATAAGCAAAATCTATAATGAACCAATAGAAGTGTTAATAGATAATAAAAATCTATACTTAATTGAAGGAAAAAAATAAGATGTCACAATGTTAAATTAATACTAATTAAATCTAGCTACTTATTATCATAATGAATTTAAACTAGAGAAAGATAAAAGCTGGATATTATTAACTTAGAATATGTAGAAATATAGAATAGAAAATTATATTCGCGAAAAATACAAATTCTATTATAGAAATAATAAATTAAGGAGGTTAATAGCAATGGATAATAATGAAAAATTATAAAAATTCTAATAGGATTAGGAGTTGTAATAGGATTATTCTATTTAGTATTAGCACTTACTAGATAGTATTGATGATATAAAAGTTTGAAAGTAAAGAAAATAATAAATCTCTAATGAAGACTAGAAAATAGTTTGATTTAGGGATTTATTTATGCTATAATAGTAACATATTGAAAAAACATTAAATAATTAGGAGATATTATGAAATTAAGAAAAGAAAAAAGTTGTGGATGTATTATTATAAAAAATAGAAAAGTTCTATTAGTATATGAAAAAAATACAAACTTTTGGGGATTTCCTAAAGGACACATGGAAGAAGGAGAAAGTGAGATCCAAACAGCATTAAGAGAAGTAAAAGAAGAAGTAGGGTTAGAAGTTGATATAGATAAAGAAAAAAGATATGAATTAAATTACATTATAAGAGATGAGATAGATAAAACTACAGTATTATATATAGCAAGAACAAAAAGTGAAGAAATAATAATGCAAGAAAGTGAAATTGCAAATATTAAATGGTGTGATTTTGACGAAGCTTTAAATACACTAACATTTGAAAATTGGAGAGAAATGTTCAAGAAAGTAATTGAAGATATTAAATAATAAATTAAATGTTATAATTTAACAATTTTAGAATATTAAGGAGGAAATAAAGTGGATAAAATACAAAAATTTTTAGCATATAACGGAAAAATAAATATAACATGTGTTGAAACTACAAACTTAGTAGAAGAAGCAAGAAAGCTGCACGACCTAAGCCCAGTAGCAACAGCAGTACTTGGAAGAGTTTTAACTATGGGAGCGCTTATGGCAAGTGCTTTTAAAGATAAAGATGATAGTGTAACACTACAAATAAGAGCAAATGGCCCAATAGGAGGGGTAACAGTAACAGCAGAAGCAGATGGAAGAGTAAGAGGATATGTAACAAACCCACAAGTAGAAGTTCCATTAAGAAAAGATGGAAAACTAAATGTAGGAGAAGCAGTAGGGCATGATGGTTTCTTATATGTAATAAAAGACATAGGACTAAAAGAACCATATATAGGAATGTCAAAACTAATATCAGGGGAAATAGCAGAAGACTTTGCAAATTACTATTACACATCAGAACAAAAAAATACAGCAGTAGCTTTAGGAGTTCTAGTAAATAAAGATGGAGTAAAAAAAGCAGGAGGTTTTATAGTTAGTAGCTTGCCAGATGCAACAGAAGATGAATTATTCATTCTAGAAAATAGGCTAAAAGAGGCAATGCCAATAAGTAAAATGCTAGAAGAAAACATGAGCTTATTAGAAATAGCAAAAGACATAACAGGAGATATAAATATACAAGTATTAAATCAAGAAGAAAAAGAGCCGAGATATGAATGTAGTTGTAGTAAAGAAAAAATGGCAAGAGGATTACAAACAATAGGAAAAGAAGAACTACAAAAAATTATAGAAGAAGACAAAAAAGCAGAGACAGTGTGTCAATTTTGTAATAAGAACTATGAATTTAATGAGGAAGAGTTGAAGAGTTTGATTAGCTAGTTCTCATTGGGGACGTTTCCTTTCGGGGTATCTGTCACTTTTGAGGTATCTGTCACTTTCGGGGTATAATGTCACTTTTGGCAAGTATAATAAAAAACGGAGGCAAAAATGTATTTAATAGTAGGATTAGGAAACCCAGAAGAAGAATATGGTAAAACGAGGCACAATATGGGTTTTAATGTAATAAATAAATTATCAAATAAATATAGAATAGAAGTAAATAAAAAGAAATTTGATGGTCTATGTGGAGATGGTATGATAGAAGGAGAAAAGGTGATTTTATTAAAACCACAAACTTATATGAACTTAAGCGGAAAATCAATAATTCAAGTTGTAAACTTTTATAAAATACCATTAGAAAATATAATAGTAATATATGATGATATAGACATTGAGCCAGGATTAATTAGAATACGCAAAAAAGGAAGTAGCGGGTCACACAATGGAATGAAATCTGTAATAGCAGAGTTAGGTTCAGGAGAATTTATGCGTGTTAGAGTTGGTATAGGAAAGCCAAAATACGATGGAGATATGATAAATTATGTAATAGGTGCAGTTCCAGAAGAGGAGCAAAAAGAGTTGGAAAATGGAGTAGAAAGAGCAAAAGAAGCGGTTATAGAAATATTAAGGAGCGGAATTGATATTGCTATGAATAAGTTTAATTAGTGCTCATTCCAATTAGGGACGTTTCCTAATTGGGTATAACGTCACTTTTGGGGTATCTGGCATAAATGGGGTATCTGGCACTTTTAGGAATATAGATTATTAAAATATAAAAACAAAACACTTCCATTCATAATTAAGAAGTGTTTTATCTTATTAAAATTCAATTAGTTAATCATCTAAAAGTTTAAAATCATTTATTACATCATCAATACAAGGGTCACTTTGGTCTGTAAATTTCCTATAAGTTTTATTCTCAGAAAAAGATTCTGAAATATTTTTACTTTTCTTGTTAGAAACCAAATATACAATTATTGCAAAAAGAAATGCAAAAGAGAAAATAGCGACTAAAAGTAATAGAAAATTGGAAGTCAGCATAGAAAATCTCCTTTCTGAAAAAAATACTAATGATAAGTTACATTATTTATAACACAAATTTAATAAAAATACTAGCATTTTACATAAAAATGTGATATATTCTTTATATGTTCTTAAGGGGCAAAGAACAAAACCAATATATTGAAAGGCAAGGTGAGCTAAAATGCCCCGATTAAAAAGAAAAATATCAATATCAAAAGTATATCATGTAATAATAAGAGGTATTAATAAGCAAGATATATTTTTAGATAAACAAGATTACTTTAAATTTATAAAAGAGATAGAAAGGACTAAAGAAAAGTATAAATATGAAATTTATGCATATTCATTTATGAATGATCATGTGCACTTTGTTATTTATGATAGAAATGACAATATGTCAATAGTAATGCAGAGCTTAAATGTTAGCTATTCTGCGTATTTTAATAAAAAATATGAAAGAACAGGTCATCTTTTTGAAAATAGATTTAAAAGTAAAACAATAGAAAGTGAAGAATATTTAAAAAATGTAATTAGATATATTCATAAAAATCCGGAGAATGCAGGGTTAAAAAAATATCAATGGACGAGCTACAATGAGTATTTGTATAAAGAAAAATTAATAAATAAAGAAATGGTTTTAAAAGCTTTTGGAGAAGACAGAAATGATGCAATAAATAATTTTAAATATTTTCATAAGCATTATTCCAAATATCAAGATTATGACAAAGGATATGAGCTCTTAACTAGAATAACAGATGAAGAGGCAATAGAGATAATAAAAAATATAGTAAAAGAAGAAAATCCATTAAAAATACAGCAGTATGATAAAACAGAAAAAGAAAAAGCAGTAATAAAGATTCTTAAAATAGAGGGAATAACAAAAGCGCAAATGTCTAGAATAATAGGAATAAACAGAAAGACAATAAGAAATGTAGAAATAGAAAATTCCCAAAAGTACCAGATACCCCAAAAGTACCAGATACCCCAAAAGGAAACGTCCCCAATTGGAAGAGAGGAGTAAAAATGCAACAAATACTAATATCAAAAAAACAAGACAAAAAAACAATAGCACTACTAGAAAACGGAAAGCTTCAAGAAGTATACGAAGAAAAAGAAGATAGTAAAAGGCTAGAAGGCAACATATACTTAGGAAAAGTAAAAGACATTTTGCCAGGTATGCAAGCAGCTTTTGTAGATATAGGAGAAGAAAAAAATACTTTTATTCACATTAAAGATGTACTCCCAAAAGTAAGTAAAATTACAGGAAACAAAAATGAAGATTTAGACAAATACAATATAAAAGACTATATAAAAAGAAATAGCAACATTTTAGTACAAGTAAAAAAAGATGCTACCAATTTGAAAGGAGCCAAAATAAGTACAGACCTACACATTCCAGGAAGATTTGTTGTAGTTATGCCAAAAGATAATTTCATAACTGTTTCTCAAAAAATAGAAGATGAAAATGAAAGAAAAAGACTAATAAATATAGCCAAGAAAACTATAAAAAGTGATGTAGGCATAATAATTAGAACTGCAGCAGAAGGAAAAGATGAAAATATAATAAAAAAAGATATAGAACAAACTATAAACAAATGGAACAATATAAAATTACAAAGTGAAAATTTAAAAGAAAATGAAATTCCGAAAGTATTATATAAAAATAACTCTATTATAGAAAAAATTTTACTAGATACTGTTGATAATGGTATAGAAAGAATTTTAGTAGATGAAATACAAATGCTTGAAGAGGTTCAAAAAATACTAAAAAACATTGACGAAAATAACAAAGTAAGCGTTGAATTAAAACAAACAGATAATTTACTAGACATGTATGACACAGATGACCAAATAGAAAAATTGAGTAGCAGAAAAATATGGCTTAAATGTGGAGGTTTTATAACAATAGATAAAACAGAAGCACTAACTGCAATAGATGTAAACTCAGGAAAATTTACAGGAAAGCAGAACCTAGAAGAAACAGTACTAAAAGTAAATGAAGAAGCAAGCTGTGAAATAGCAAGGCAACTACGCCTAAGAGATATAGGCGGAATAATAATAATAGATTACATAGATATGCAAGAAGCAAAAAGTAGAGAACAAGTTTTAAAAACATTAAGACAAGCACTAAAGAAAGACCGTTCAAAAACACAAGTAATAGAATTTACCAAATTAAACTTATTGGAAATGACAAGAAAGCATATGTTTAGTTAATAAAACCGATAAAAGGAAATACAACCCTTTTATCGGTTTTGTTATAATGAAAATTAAAAATATTTTATCATAATATAAAAATTAAAGTGAAAAGCTTTAGTTTATTGTATAAGAAGTTGCACATTTTATTTCCTCAAATGCAACAAGTAATGAAATATAGGCACATTCAATAATATAAACTAAAAAATATTGATTAAAAAAGACTGGGCCAGTAGAGCATGCTGTTTTTAACAAATAAATTATTTGTTCTAACTCTGAAATTGGTAGTATTTTGCTTGCAGTGTGATACAATGTTTTAGATAAAAGAATTTCTTTATCATTAATCTGATTTATTTGAATAGTAATTTCTTTAGCTAAACATGTATATTTTTCCCTAATAGAATTATTAGGTGGTAATGAAACATGAACTTCTTCTGCAAGTAATTGTGAAATTTTAGTAAGAAGTTCATACTTTTGGTTAGTGCAGACTTCATTTAAGTAATGCTTAGCTTTAGTAAGTGGTGTTTTTTCTCCTAAAATGCGATCTACAGTTGCATAACCAAAACGAATATCAAGCTCACTTCTTCCTGCTAAAATTCTCTGCCGTTTCATCCAGTCTATTGTTACTGGTGCTATACCTGAAATAACATTATTCTTAATTAAATTATTGTAATATGTTACTACTCTTTCTTCAATATTTTGACTTTCACTCATATAATTTTCCTCCTTAAAAATTATTTTAATGATTAATAAGTTTTTCTATTTTTAATATAGAAAAATAGAAATATAAACTAAATATAATAGATTTTATCATGCTTTTATGTAAAATACAATAGATATAAGGCAATTAATAAAGGAACTTCTACATATTTATAATATTCAATTTCTATTTTTCTAGGCAGAGATATCTTTAAGCAATTACCTTAAAATAAATCTGCAATAATTACTTGAATATTAATTGAATTTATGTTAATATTAGTACTAGAAAAATTTAAAATCCTTTTTAAGCCGATTATAATATCGGTTAACATAGATATGCGACCCATAAACAATGTCTTTAATTAAAGAAAAGGAGAATTGAACATGATAGTAAGTTTTATAGGAATTGTAATGCTGACTATGACAATATTATTAATCGCAAGGATACTTAATAATATTGAAATTAGAAAAGGGAAATATGCTGTAGAGGTTATTCGGGCTACCCCTCATGAGATTAAACTTTTGGTTATATTTGGTATTGTATTGCTAGTTGCAATAGGTATTACTGTTTATGGAATATCTATACCAACAAAAATAGGTGAGTGGGAAGTGAAAGAAACAATAAAACCAGTTCTACTCAATGATGAAGAGAATATTTTCAATGGATATACATATCAGTATCTAATACCTGAAAAAGGTGGTACAAAATCAAATGTAATAAATTATGAAGTTAAATACCTTTTTCAGAATGTTCCTATATTGGTAAAGTGTGAAAGAAAAGCCAAGCCAACAATATGGACATTAGGATTAGCCTATAAAGAAACAAAATATGTTTTTTATAGTCCAGGAGATATAATTGACTAATAAACTAAAAGATAGACAAAATGAACTATACATTCAAAATGTATAGTTCATTTTGCTATCTTTCTAATTACCTATCATTTTCCTTATCTCCTCATGTCTTTTAATTTTTTGAGTAGTAGTTTTTATTAAAGGTTCAGTAGTCATTTTAACTTCATAAATATTTTTATAAGATGGAATTTGTAAGTTAACTTTTTTTACTTCTGCTTTTAATACTTCATAAATTTCCTCTTCACTTTTGCCTTTAAAACTATCATTATCCACACTATATACTAATTTTGTGCATAACTTATCACCTTGGGCAGGAGAAAGGTATACAAAACTTTCTTCAATATAAGAAGAATTATTTAATAATATTTCTAATTCCTGAGGAAAGATTTTCTTTCCATTTTTTAAAACAATCATATCTTTAATACGTCCTGTTACAAAAAGGAAACCATCTTTATCAATATATCCCAAATCACCTGTATGAAAATATCCATCGACTAAAACTTCTCTTGTTTTTTCTTCATTTTCATAATAACCTAGCATAACATTAGGACCTTTTACAGTAATTTCACCAATTCCATTTTCATCTTTATTAATAATTTGAACATCTTCACAAAATAGAGGTCTACCAGCACTTCCAGCCCTTTGATATTTATCACTTTCGCAAGAGATAACAGGAGAAGTTTCTGTTAAGCCATATCCTTGAATCATACGTACACCAATTGAATTAAAAAACTTAATTACTTTAATGTCAGCAGAAGCAGAACCATAAATAATAGTTCTTAAGGCTCCACCTAAAGGCTCTAAAATGCTCTTAAATAACTTCCTTCTTATATCTATGTGTAATAGTAATAAAAAGTTTGAAATAGCTATCATAATTTTTACAAGTATAGTTAATTTTTTTTGCTTAATATTTTTCCAAATTTGACGATACATTACATCTAAAACGGCTGGAACACATACCATACCAGAAATTTTATATTCTACTAAATTTTTAGCAATATGCCTTAAGCCATCACAGTAACAAATATTAAAACCTATAAAGAAACAGAAAAGGTATGTTGCAGTACACTCAAAAGTATGATGCAAAGGTAAAAATGAAAGAACCTTATCATCTTTTTCATATCTAATTAAAGTAGTCATTGCAGAAACATTAGAACATATATTTCTTTGTGAAAGCATAACTGCTTTTGACATATCAGTGGTTCCTGAAGTGAAAAGCATTATAGACATTTTATCATTATCAATTTTAATATTATCATAGGAAGTATCACCATTTTTAATTAAAGAATAACCTTCTTCTAATAATTTCCCAAAAGATAAAATATCGTCAGTATGTTCTTCTGAATTCATATTGATATAATATTTTAATTTTGTAGTATTCTTAGCCTTAATATTTTTGAAAATTTCTAAAAATTTGCTATCAAAAATAATAGCTTCGGCTTCACTTCGAATAAGTAAGTTTTCAATTTCATTTTCAGGTAGTAAATAATCAAGTGGAACACATATCATATTACCAGTATTAATAGCCATATAACTAACTGGCCATGCATATTGGTTATGGCTAATAATAGCAACTCTTTTACCGTTAAGTCCCATATTAATAAGTTTAGTAGAAAAAGCTTTTACATCTTCATGATGTTTTTCAAAAGAAACATTAACAAATTCAGTTTTTTTAGCAGAAGAATCTTTTTTATAACTAAAAGCAATACGACTAGAAAATTCTTTTGTTGTATAATTTAATAATTCCCTAAAGTTATCAACATGAACCTCAGGATAAATTTTATTTTTTTGTGGTTTAAAATCTTTTTTCATTTATTTAATCTCCTTAAGTAATAGGAATGTGCCAAGAAGCTAAAATTGACACACTTTATTTATTAGATACTTTTAACCTTGACATATCTAATAATAAATATATTAGCATTATATACAAAAAATAATAAAAAAGCAAGGCAGAGAAATGTCTAATTTTGTAATGTTAATAAACAAATAAAAGCACTAAACAATCTTGAAAAAATTTTTTATATGTAGTAATATAACCTAAAGAAAAACAGGGGGAAAGTAAATGATACCAAATAGATTAAAAAAGAAAGACAAAATAGGAATAATAGCACCATCTTCACCAATTACGGAAGATAAGCTAGAAGATATAAATAATTCAATAACATTAATGGAAGCTTCAGGATTTGAAATAGTTTTTGGAAAAAATGTATTTAAAAATACATTAGGCTATGGAGCTACTCCAAAAGAAAAAGCAGAAGATATAAATAATATGTTTGCAAATCCAGAAATAAAGGGAGTATTTTGTGCTACTCGGAGGAGCAAATTCAAATTCTACATTTGAATATTTAGACTATGAATTAATAAAACAAAATCCTAAAATAATATGTGGTTTTAGTGATTCAACATCAATTTTAAATATAATATCAGAAAAGACAGGGCTTGTTACATTTAATGGACCTACTTTTAAATCACTAACATCATGGGAAACGGAATATAGTTATAAACAAATTATAAACAGGTTTGAGTTAGGAAAAACTAACCTAGCAGAAAGTGATGACAAATTTTATTGCATAAAAGAAGGTATTGCAGAAGGAAAATTAATAGGAGGAAATTTATTTTTAACTTCGAATTTATGCTCAGGAACATATAATATAGATTTTACAGACAAAATATTATTTATAGAAGAGCTTGCTTATGAAGCAGATGCTGAAATGGTGAGTAATTATTTATATAAAATGAGACAAAATGGGGTATTTGACAAAATAAAAGGAATATGGGTTGGAAACTATGAAGGAGAAATACCACTAGAAAGGATATTATTAGATACATTAGATGGAGAGTACAACTTTCCAATAATAAAATCAAATAACTTTGGTCATACTGACAGAAAAATGGTAATACCAATAGGAACAAAAGCAAAAATAGATACAAAAAAAGAAATAAAAATTGAATTATTAGAAAATTGTGTTAAATAGCAAGAAAAAGTTACAATTTGGAGTTAAAATATGAAAGGAATAAAATATGTACGATAATTGGGAAGAGCTAGAAAAGAGTATAGAAGAATGTAAAAAATGTAAATTATGTAATAACAGAAATAATATAGTTTTTGGTGAAGGGAATAAAGAGGCAGACTTAATGTTCATAGGTGAAGGGCCAGGTGCAGATGAAGATAAACAAGGCATACCATTTGTAGGAAAAGCGGGAAAACTTATGAACGAGGCATTCAAAGGTTTAGGAATAAAAAGAGAAGAAGTATATATAGCAAATATAGTAAAATGTAGGCCACCGCAAAACAGAGTGCCAGAAGAAGCAGAAGCAGTTGCATGTTTAAATTACTTGCGAAATCAAGTAATACTAGTAAAACCTAAAATAATAGTATTGCTAGGAAGTACAGCATTAAAAAATATATTAGGAAAAGAATATGGAATAACAGCTATGCGAGGAAAATGGATAGAAAAAAAAGGAATAAAATATATGCCAACATGGCATCCCGCAGCACTATTAAGAGATGAAAACAAAAAAATAGAATTTTGGAAAGACCTAAAAGAAGTAGCTAATAACTTAAATAAAATGTAAAAAAATTGGCTGAAAATCAAAAAGAAAGGCAACGGGAAGGCAATGGGGAAGTCAAGGCGAGTCAAGATGGAAAGAGATTGTTGGGAGTCAATGGAGGAAGCCAAGGGGGACGGAGATTTTTGGCTACTTTTATTAAAATTATATTCAAATTTTTTTAATAAAAGTAGCCAAAAATCTCCGTCCCCATTGGCTTCATCCATTGACTCCCTTTGACTTGGCTATTTGCCTTATTCTAATTCTTGTTAGTTAATATATCTAAAATGGCAGGATACATTTTATCGGCATTTTCATTCCAATTATCAACAATTTCCTTTGCTTGATCTCTAGAACCTGCGAAAGTTCGTACTTCGAAAACAGTATCATTAGAATCTATTATTTTACAAGTAATATTATAACTATTATCACTATTTAATGTATATTCAGCAATAATAGAGTGTTTATTTTCAAAAGTATCTAATTCATCTTTAAAGTTAGCGTCTACTCTAAGCTTTATAATACCAGGCAAAATATCTTGAGTAAGCTCTAAAGTTTCTTTACCAAAATTAGTGATATCATATAAAGTGTGTCCATCATTAGTAGAACTAATGATATAACCCTTTTCTAATAAATCTAATAAAAATTGTTGAAAATAGAAATAATTCATGTCAGTAACAGATAAAACCAAATTTAAAAGAGAATCATTAGAAATAGGTTTTCCTATTTTATTTAATATATATAAAACTAAAACTTTGTTTTCGGCTAAAGTTTTATCATCTGATGTAAGTTTCATTATTAATCACCTCGCAAAAAGCATTATAACACAATTTTGAATAAAATACTATCCTTTTTATAATATTAATGGTATAATAGCAAAAAACAATAATAGTTAGGAGCAATAAATGAATAACTACTATGAAATATTAGAAGTAAGTAAAAATGCTTCAAAAGAAGTAATTGAAAAAGCATATAGAGTTCTTGCAAAAAAGTATCATCCAGACTTACAAAAAGAAGAAAATAAAGCTAAAGCAGAACAGAAAATGAAACTTATAAATGAAGCCTATGAAATATTATCAGATGAGACAAGAAAAAAACAATATGATATAAAACTAGAAGAAGAACTCAAATTACAAATGCAAGAAGAATTAAATAGAATAAATAGTCAAAGGGTAAGAAATCAGCAAAATAGTAATTATGAAAAAATTCAAAAAAATAGCAATTATAATAGTTATCAAAATCAAGATCCACTAACAAAAGAAGAAATAAGAAACATAAGAAGAGAAGAGGAAAAAGCACAAAGAAAATATCAAGAACAAAGTGAAAGAATATATAGGAACTATTTGAGGAGCTTAGGATACCATGTAAAAGAAAAGTGGTCATTAAGAAAAACAATAAAATTATTAGAAGTAATTGGAGTTATAATAATAATTTGTATAGTACTATGGTTTTTTCCACCTACACATAAAATACTTGTAGAAACATATGAGAATAACAAAATAATAAGAATTATAATAGAAGTTATTTTAAAAATAATACTAGGATTAGTGCAAGGAATAGGAGAACTTTTTAAAGGAATATTTAGTTAAAATAAAAATATAAGGAGAAATAAATATGAGAATACGTTATAAACCATGGGCAAGGCCTGAATTAGAAGCAAGTAAATTTTATATAGATAACCCACAAGACTATAAAGGAAAGTGGAAAACTTTGTATAAAAATGAATTACCACTTCATATAGAATTAGGATGTGGTAAAGGGAGCTTTATAGCAAACATAGCAGTAAAAAATGAAAAAATAAATTACTTAGCAGTAGATTTAGTAGATGCAATGCTAGGCTTAGCAAAGAGAAACATAGAAAACATATATAAAGAAAATGAAAAAGAAATAGAAAATGTATATTTGACAAGACATGATATAGAAAGAATATTTTTAATACTAGATAAAAAAGACAAAGTAGAAAGAATATATATAAATTTTTGCAATCCTTGGCCAAGAGGAAAGCACCATAAAAAAAGATTAACACACACAAGACAACTAGAAAAATACAAAGAAATACTAGTAGAAGGTGGAGAAGTATATTTCAAAACAGATGATGATGCCCTATTTAATGATAGCCTAATTTACTTTAAAGAAAGTGGATTTGAAATTGAAAAATATACATTTGATTTAGAAAATGAACCTGATTTTTGGGAGAACATACAAACAGAACATGAAAGAATGTTTACAGAGCAAGGAATAAAAATAAAAGCACTAATTGCCAAAAAGATATAAAAAATGTAATGAAATTACTAAAAAACACAGCTCTATTATAATTTGAATAAAAAATTATAAGGAATATTTGTTAAAACAATACTTCAACAATGATAAAAATAGTAACAAAAAAGTAAAAGCTACATAATATATAATATAAACAATATATTGTTTTTTATATAGATTAAAAGATATAAGTAAACACTGCTATTTTAAGTTTACTTATATCTTTGCTTTTTTATTGAATAAGAATTAACTGGGTGGAATAAATTCCACATTGCAAGGATCGCCATCTTTGATGCCACACATGCCTAAAAAACTGTTTATTCGCTTTTTTGTCCTATTAGTTTAATAGGTGATAAGTAAAATGTAACTATTTTTACTTAATAATTATAAAATTATTGTTCTTTTGATTCAGCTATAACTTTAGCAACATCATATATTAATCTTTGTTTAGTAGAAGAACAATTTAGTAATAGCTTAGCAAATTCATTAGAAAGATATACAGGAGAATCAGAACAAGTACCATTTAAAATTTCACCTTCTGAAGTGCCTAAAATCTCACAAATTTGGCTTAATCTTTTCAAATTAATTTGAGAACTACCTCTTTCAATTCTACTTAAGAAAGCTATAGAAACATCCATCTTTTCAGATAAATTTTCTTGTTGAATAGGAAAAATCGCAGATTTTGACTATTCAAGCAAAGAGAAAAATAGACAACAAAAATAACCCTAATTAAAGGGCAAAAAAATTAAAGATATTTAATTACCATTATACTCGTAAAC
>CATNCV010000008.1 GCA_950096965.1 uncultured Clostridiaceae bacterium
TACCATAAATTTTTTTGTAATTTTAATAAAAGTAGCCAAAAATCTCCGTCCCCATTGGCTCCCCGTTGGCTCAAAATCTCCATCCCCATTGGCTCCCTATTTGCTCCCAGTGGCTTTCATTTGGTTCATTATAAAGAAAAAATTAAAAAATCTTAATAAAAGTGTTTATTTTTTATATAATAGTATGATAGAATAATAAATGTAAATAAAAGATGAAGAAGGAGAGTGTATACATGCCCGAAATAAAGTATAAGCGAGTACTTCTAAAACTAAGTGGGGAAGCAATTGGAGGAGCCGAAGGCAAAGGAGTAAATGCTAAGACTCTTGGTAAAATATGTGACCAAATAAAAAATATTGTAGACTTAGGAGTAGAAGTGGCAATAGTAGTAGGAGGAGGTAACTTTTGGAGAGGTAGATATGGACATCAAATGGAAAGAACAACTTCAGACTATATGGGAATGCTAGCAACAACAATGAATGGATTAGCTTTGCAAGACTCACTAGAAGCAAGAGGAATATCAACAAGACTTCAAACAGCAATAGAAATGAGGCAAATAGCGGAACCATACATTAGAAGAAAAGCGTGCAGGCATTTAGAAAAAGGAAGAGTAGTAATATTTGCATGTGGAACAGGAAACCCATTTTTCACAACAGATACAGCAGCAGCCTTAAGGTCAGCGGAAATAGAAGCAGATGTAATATTACTAGCTAAAACAATAGATGCAGTATATTCAGCAGACCCAAAACAAGAACCAAATGCTCAAAGATATGATGAAATAACATATTTAGATATTTTAAACAAAGACTTAAAAGTAATGGACTCAACAGCAACATCACTATGTAAAGATAACCAAATACCATTAATAGTATTTGGAATAGATAAACCTGAAAATATAGTAAAAATAATAAAAGGTGAAAAAATAGGAACAATTGTAAAATAGAATGAAATAGAATTAAAATATAGGGAGTAATTAATTAGCAATACCTAAGAACATTTCTCAAATTACACCCTGTAATATGTAGAATAATGAATAATATTTAAAATAGAAATGAAAGGTAAGGTAGAGTAAATATG
Source organism: uncultured Clostridiaceae bacterium (assembly GCA_950096965.1). Taxonomy (GTDB): domain Bacteria; phylum Bacillota; class Clostridia; order TANB77; family CAG-508; genus UMGS1663. Next base: position 1,076 of record CATNCV010000008.1, read on the forward strand.
GACTACACAAATATAGAAGAAAGAATGAAAAAAACAATAAATGTTTATGAGGAGAATTTATCAGAAATAAGAGCAGGAAGAGCAAATCCAGCAATATTAAATAAAATAACAGTAAATTATTATGGAACACCAACACCAATAAACCAAATGGCAGGAATATCTGTGCCAGAAGCAAGACTAATAGTGATACAACCATGGGACATGAGTGTATTAAAAGAAATAGAAAGAGCAATATTAGCATCAGATATAGGAATAACACCAAATAATGATGGAAAAGTAATACGTTTAAACTTCCCAGAATTAAACGAAGAAAGAAGAAAAGAATTAGTAAAAGATATAAGAAAAATGAGTGAAGAAGCAAAAGTAGCAGTAAGAAGTGTAAGAAGAGATGGAATAGACGAATTCAAAAAAATGCAAAAAGATTCAAGTATAACAGAAGATGAACTAAAACAAGCAGAAGATCAAATACAAAAATTGACAGACAAATATGTAGAACAAATAGATAAGGTAACAGAAAATAAAGAAAAAGAAATAATGACTGTTTAGAAGTTGGAAGTTAGAAGTTGAAAATGAAAGTTAAAAGTTAGAAGTTGAGATATAGGGTAAGTTCTTCGAAGAACTTACCTAAGTATCCAACCACTGACTTCTAACATTCAACTTATAACCTCCACCTTTCAAAGAAAGGTGAAAAAAATGAATGAATCAAACATGCCAAAACACATTGCTATTATAATGGATGGCAACCGTAGATGGGCAAGAGAAAAAGGTTTAGATATAAAACAAGGACATAAACAAGGAGCAAAAACATTAGAAGAAATTGTACGCTATGCAAATAAAATAGGACTAAAATACATAACAGTATATGCTTTTTCAACAGAAAATTGGAAAAGAGCAAAAGAAGAAGTAGGAGCTTTAATGTTACTACTTCAAACATATTTAGATGATTATAGTAAAAGAGCAGACACTGAAAATATAAAAGTGAAAATATTAGGAGATATATCAGCACTATCAGAAGGAATGCAAAAAAGTATAGCAAAATGTATGGAAAGAACAAAAAATAATACAGGTATTACTTTTAATATTGCTTTAAACTATGGTGGAAGAGATGAAATTATAAAAGCAACAAAGAAGATAGCTAAAAAAGTTAAAGAAAATGAACTACAAATAGAAGATATTACAGAAGAAACTATTTCAAATGCTTTATATACAGAAGGACAGCCTGATCCAGACTTACTTATAAGAACAAGTGGTGAACTAAGAACAAGTGGATTTTTACCATGGCAAATAGTATATTCTGAATTCCTATTTATTGACAAAAATTGGCCAGACTTTAATGAAGCAGATTTAGATTATGCAATACAAATATATCAAAATAGGAATAGAAAATTTGGAGCACAATAAAATAGAGTAATAGAAGGAATGAAAAAAATATGGAGTGGAAAAGGTATACTTCAGCATTATTAGGTTTCCCAATAGTACTAATAATACTGTTAATAAGAAATAAATATATAGTAGATATAGCATTTACAACAATTGCAATTTTAACAATGCATGAATATACAAATGCAATAAAAAATAAATGCAATCCAGTAAGTTGGCTAGGATATTTAAGCTGTATAAGTATAGCTTTAATACATACATTACCACAAAAATGCCTAGGTACTTTAGCAACATTAGCAATTCCATTTATATTGTTAATACTATTTTTACAAGTAATAATAACAAATATGAAAACAAACTTTAAAGACATAGCATATACATTTTTTGGAATTGTATATATAATATTTCCTATAATGTGCATAGCACTTATAAATGGAGTAAATAATGGAAATATACTAATATGGTATGCAATAATAGCAGCATGGGGAACAGATATATTTGCATATTTTACAGGAAAGGCCATTGGAAGACACAAATTTAGTGAAGTAAGCCCTAAAAAGTCAATAGAAGGCTGTATAGGGGGAACAATAGGAGCAGTTATATTAATACTTATATATACATATATAGCAAATAAATTCTGGGGAATGGAAATTTCTTATTACATCATAGCTCTAATTGGAATAATTTTAAGCATCATTGGACAAATTGGAGACTTTGCAGCATCAAGCATAAAAAGATATGTAGAAATAAAAGACTTCAGTAATATGATACCAGGGCATGGAGGAATGTTAGATAGAATAGACAGTTTAATATTTATAGCACCATTTGCATATGCTTTATTAATGCTAATATAGAGGTTGGAAGTTAGAGGTTGGGAAATAGGGTAAATTCTTTGAAGAAATTACTTGAAAACCAACTTCCAACCTCCAACTTCTAATATGAAAGGAAGAATAAATTTGATTAATTTTATAATAATAGCTTTAAAAGTAATATTTCTACTAGGCTTTCTAATACTAATACATGAAGGAGGCCATTTTTTAGTAGCAAAACTATGCAAAGTAAAAGTAAACGAATTTGCAATAGGATTTGGACCAACAATATGGAAAAAACAAGGAAAAGAAACTAAATACGCTTTACGCTTAATACCACTTGGTGGCTTTGTAAATTTAGAAGGTGAAGAAGAAAGAGTAGAAAGTAAAAACTCATTTAGTGAAGCTTCTATACCCAAAAGAATGGCCATAATAGTAGCAGGTGGCTTAGTAAATATTATATTTGGCTTACTTGTATATTTTATATTGATGTCAAGTATAGGAAATAATACATCCCTTGTTGTAGATAAAACTATGCCAGAATATGCAGCACAGCAAAGTGGAATAATCATAGGAGACGAAATAATAAAAATAAATGATAAAAAAATAAATGTAAAATCAGATATAGATAAAATATTAAACAAATCTAATGGAGAAGAGCTAAAAATAACAATAAAAAGAGATGGGGAGCAAAAGGAAATTTCTTTAAAACCAACAGCAAAAGAACATAAAAGTACAGGAATATATTTAAAAAGTGGAGATAATTCTACTAAAATAGTTACAGTAGAGAAAGGAAGTACTGCCCAAAGACAAGGACTAAAAGCAAATGACAAAATACAAAAAATAAATGGAATAGAAGTAAATAATAGAGAAGACATAGTAACAGCAATTAACTCAAGTAAGGATAATGAAAAGATAATATTTACAATACACAGAGGAAACAACAACTTGGAAATTGAAGTTACACCAGATACTCTATACACTTACTATTTAGGGGTACAATTTAAGCCTGCTCAAAACAATATACCAAATAATATGTATTATGGTTTATTTGAAACAAGAGACTTTATACTAACAATAACTGATAATCTAAAAATGCTATTTACAGGAAATGTAGGACTAGACCAAATGATGGGGCCACTAGGAATATCGGAAGCAGTTGCAAATACAAATGGTCTGCAAGACTTTATATACCTCTTAGCACTAATAAGTTTATCATTAGGAGTAACAAACCTACTACCATTCCCAGCACTAGATGGTGGAAAATTTGTACTATTATTATTAGAAGCCATCCGAGGAAAAAAACTAAAGCAAAATACAGAAATAAACTTGCAATTATTAGGTTTTGCGTTACTAATAGTATTAGCCTTATATGTAACTTATAATGACGTACTAAGAATATTTTAAAATTTTATTATATATTAATTAAAATAAATGCAAAAAAATAAATCACAACAATAAACACGTGTATAATTAAAAAAAAAATTATACACGTGTTTATTGTTGTGATTTACTTTTATAAGGTTTTATTTCATCAGTGTTTTCTAAAATATAATCACAAGAAGTATTATAAAAATTTGCCAATATTTTAATAAAATTTACTGGTATGGCTCTTTTCCCAGTTTCATACAAACTATATTGCTGTCTTGTAATATTTAATAAATGAGCAATAGTGACTTGTTTTATATCTGAATCTTCTCTTAACTCTCTCAAACGTTTTAAATACATATAAAAACCTCTTCAAAATAATTTTAATAAAATTTTATCATTATTATAGGAACAATGCTAATATTAGCAATTTTAATACCAGTAAAAAGTAATGCTGCTTTGCAAGCAAATGGAAGTGGTTCAACAAAGAAAAAAGTTTCACAATGGTTAACTGAAGTAAGAACAATGGAATCACAAGGAGGAACATTAGGACTAATAGGTTCAGACGAATTGTATGAGCAAGAAGTAGAAAAATCTAATAATCTAGACATACATATGCAAAAAAATATAGAATATGGGGCAATGGCGATACTATCAAGTTCAAACTATGGAAAGAAAACACCAGTACATTAAACAAGTGATGAAAGTTTAAATACAACTACTGGAAATAAAAGTGGTATATATATGGATTTAAACACCGAATGGGTAGCAGCATTTTCATATCAACATGAGGCATTACCTAAATATATAAATAAATATGATAAAAATGTACAACAAGGTGGTGGGATAACAATAGTAATGGTATAGAAGACGAAGGAGAACAGATACTAGGATATTGGATAAGCAAATATCAACTACAAGAAATTTAGCCTTTAATTAAAAATAAAGTTGCATGAAAAAGAAAATTTTTATTACTTTTTATGTGACTTTATTTTTTATATTACAGGAAAGTACAATACTTTAAGTTAAAATTTAGGGGCAATTAGCAATAGTCAGTGGTGCAAAGCCATTTTCTTCTATATTAAGAAAGCATGCTATTTTAGCTAGAACTATAGAACTAGCAATGCTAGTCTAAGTGGATAAAATAAATTAAGGTTACTAAAACCACAAATGTGTGTGACTATACAAATGAAAATAATGTTGTAAAATTGTGTGAAGCTAATAATAAAGTAATATAATAAAAAAATATTATAAAAATTCTTGACAAATACAAAACAAATGTTTATACTGAATACAGGTGTTGAATATGGAAAAACAAATATTACATGTAGATGTTAATAATGCATTTTTATCATGGACAGCAGTAGAAATGCTAAAAAGAGGAGAAAGTTTAGATATAAGAACAATTCCAGCAATAATAGGTGGAGATGAAGACAATAGGCATGGAATAGTATTAGCAAAAAGTAATTTAGCAAAAAAAGTAGGAATACAAACAGGAGAACCAATATATTTTGCAAGAAAGAAATGTCCAAGTCTACAAATATATAAAAGTGACTTTGGTGTATATAAAAAATATTCAAATGCATTATATAATTTATTATTGGAATACACAGAAAAAATAGAACGTTTTTCAATAGATGAATGTTTTATGGACATGACAGGTTATCTACCAAAAGGAAAAACACTATTACAAATAGCATATGAAATAAATAAAAGAGTAAAAGAAGAATTAGGTTTTACTGTAAATATAGGAGTAGCACATAACAAACTTTTAGCCAAAATGGCATCAGACTTTCAAAAGCCAGATAGAGTGCATACATTATTTAAAGAAGAAATAGAAACAAAAATGTGGAGTCTGTCAGTATCAGAGCTATTTATGGTAGGAAAGAAAAGCTTGCCAAAGCTATATAAAATGGGAATAAAAACAATAAAAGACTTAAGCCAAAAAGAAGAAAGCTATATGATAAAATCATTTGGAAAATATGGAAAAATGATATGGGAATATGCAAATGGAATAGACGATAGCGAAGTTATATATGAAGAAGAAAAGCCAAAAGGAATAGGAAACTCAATAACATTGCCATATGACTATTCAAATATAGAAAAAATAGAAGAAGTATTAATAGCATTAGTAGAACAAGTAACATACCGTTTAAGAACCTATAATATGCTTGCAGAAGTAGTAAATGTACAAATAAAAACAAATGAATTCAAAGTATATTCACATCAAAGAAAGCTAATGATGCCAACAGATAACACAAAAATAATTATAGAAGAGGCAAAAAAATTATTACATGAATTATATAAAAAAGAACCAGTAAGGCTAATAGGAGTAAGGGTAGATAAACTAAGTAATAAAGAAGAAGTACAGCTTTCACTATTTGATAACACATCTAAAAAACAAAGTAAATTAGATAAAGTAGTAGATACATTAAAAGAAAAATACGGTTACGACAAAATAACAAGGGCAGGAAAAATGAATTTAGATAAAAATATTAAATTTAAAGACTAAAATATTAACCAAGCAGTAACTTTAAGCGTATTATATATTAATAGTATTTATTTAAATACTATTAGGAGGTGACAAATATGTTTGAAGAAGAATGCTGTAAAAAAAGAAAATGCTGTGTTGATCTAATATTATTTGTATTAATAGTTTTATTTGCCTTCATTTTAGGTGTAATCTTAGGAGCACTTACTGGTTTACTTGCACTATTAGGTGCGGGAGCATTTATAGCAATAGCTATTATACTACTAGTGTTAATTATCATAAGAATAATAATGCTTATTTGCTGTAGAAAAAAATGCTAATTAACTATTTGACCTTGATAAATTTTATTTATCAAGGCTACATAAAAAACAGTTGACAATTAATAAAAAAAATATTAAAATAGAAAAACAAAAGGGAAAAATAATTTGAATTAAGAAAGTTAAAAAACTTGAAAATTAAATGAAAGGAAGAAATATTTAACTTTAAAAGTTAGTATATATCAAATAGAATGGCAATTATAATAAATGGAAAAGAACTATCAAAAAAAATAAGAATGCAAGTTAAAGAAAAAGTACAAGAACTAAACAAAAAAGGAATAAAACCAAAACTTGCAGTAATAATGGTAGGAGAAGATAAAGCATCAAAAATATACCTAAAAAATAAAAGTAAAGCATGTGATGAAGTAGGAATTGAATATGAAGAATTTATACTAAATGAGAATATAAAAATGGACGAGCTATTGGAACTTATAAGAACATTAAATGAAAAAAAAGATATCCATGGAATATTACTTCAAAGTCCAATTCCAAAACATTTAGACATATACAAAGCATTTCAAACAATAGATTACAGAAAGGATGTAGATGGTTTTCACCCAATAAATATCGGAAGGCTAGTGCTAAATAAACAAACATTTATATCATGTACACCATATGGAATAATAAAAATGTTAGAAGAATATAAAATACAATTACAAGGAGCAAATGTAGTAATTTTAGGAAGAAGTAACATAGTAGGAAAACCGCTAACACAGTGCTTACTAAATAAAGATGCAACAGTAACAATATGTCATTCAAAAACAAAAAACGTAGAAGAAATAACAAAAAAAGCAGACATACTGATCTCAGCAATAGGAAAACCAAAATATGTAACTGAAAATATGGTAAAACAAGGAGCAGTAGTAATAGATGTAGGAATAAACAGGCTACAAACAGGAGAAATAGTAGGAGATGTAGACTATGAAAAAGTACAAAAGAAAGCATCATACATAACACCAGTACCAGGGCGGAGTAGGACCAATGACAATAGCAATGTTACTAAACAATGTAGTAATAGCAACAGAATATTTAGAACAAAAATAAATAGGCGAAAAAAATACATGAGTAAAAAGTAAATAAGGGGCATATCAAAAAGAAAGATAGGCTCTTTTTGTTTGTAAAAATAGAGAATAACATAGAAAAAATGTAGGGGCGATTATCAATCACCCACAAAATTAAACGGGCGATTGATAATCGCTTCTACATTTAAAAATAAGAAACAAAGAGGTGAACAATATGGCAGAAATACAATATTGGATATGGCTTTCAAGAATAGAAAAATTAGGGAGCATAAAAACACAAAAATTATTAGAAATATATGGTGTGCCAAAAAACATATGGAATGCCACAAAGGAAGAGCTATTAAAAATAGAAGGAATAGGAGAAGAAACAACAAAACAAATATTAAAAGAAGAATATAGAAAAGGTTTAGAAAAATATGAAATATATATGAAACAAAATAATATAGAGCTAATACATATATATGATAAATATTATCCAGAAAAACTAAAAACAATATATGATAAACCAATAGTACTATATATTAAAGGAAATAAAAGCATACTAAATGAATTTTCTTTAGCAATAATAGGTTGTAGAGACCACACAAAATATGGAGAAATAGTAGCAAAAAATATATCATATCAAATTTCAAAAAATAACATAGTAACAATAAGTGGTCTAGCAAGAGGAATAGATAGTATAGCACATAAAGAAACTCTAAAAGCAAAAGGAAAAACAATAGCAGTAATAGGAAGCGGGGTAGATAACATATACCCAGAAGAAAACAAAGAACTAGCAAAAGAAATAATAAAAAATGGAGGAACAATAATATCCGAATATGTAATAGGAACAAAACCACAAAAAATGAATTTCCCAGCAAGAAACCGAATAATAAGTGGAATGTCAAATGGAGTAGTAGTAATAGAAGCAAAAAAGAAAAGTGGAACAATGATAACAGTAGACTTTGCATTAGAGCAAGGAAAAGAAGTATTTGCAGTACCAGGAAATATACTAAGTAAAAACTCAGAAGGAACAAATGAACTAATAAAACAAGGTGCAAAATTAGTAACAAATGTAGAAGATATATTAGAAGAATTCTAGTACTAGATATACTAACTAACTATTAAGACGTTATTATAAAATGCTACTAGAAATACTAAAAAAACAAATATTTTAAAAATACTTGAAAAGCTGTATTAAACATGATAAAATAGAAATATGTAAACTTATAAAAGCCCAATGAAATAATTTTAATACAATTTCTGATGGGCAAACTCTAAGTAATACAAGGAGGATGCATATGTATAAAAAAACGTACAAAGAAACAGCAACTACTGGATATAATAAAAGTATACACAATAAAATGGCACAGGATTATATACGGTATGTCTGTGAACAGGCGAGAAAAAGACAGCTAAAAGCAGCAGAAATATGCTTAGCCAAACTTCCAAACGGTAAATACTTAACAAAGGAAGACGTTAAAAACTATGCTAAAGAAAATAAGTATACAATAGAAGGAACTTTGAGCATAGCAGGAACAGAAAGATGCGTAAAAATACATCTTTCTAAAATAGAAACAAATTAGGAAGAAAAAAACATGGATTCTGCAACAATAATAGTAGTAAAAGTATTTGTAATTTTGTTCTGTATGCTCTTTTTAGCACCTATGTTATGCCTACTTCATACAACAGGAAAGGAACTAAGAGAAACACAAAGGCATATTAGAAAGAACGAAGAAGAAATAAGAAATTTGATTAATAATCTGTAAAAATTAAAAAGAACTTTATTCCAAAAATTTAGAATAAAGTTCTTTTTTAGTAGATTGCGCACGTTAGGGACGGTCTTTAGCGTTCCGAATTCGGAACGCTAAAGACCGTCCCTAACGTGCATTTTACTAAATAATTAAAAAATATACTTGTAAACTTATTAATGTTATAGTAAAATTCAAATATAAAAATAAATGGAGAAATGATATGGAATTAAAAACAAGAATAAATGAAAAAACAGCAAATGAAATATTAGAAGATAAAATAATAAAAAGTAAAAAGCAAAAAAATATAGAACTATATAAATCATATAGAGCATTTTCATATGACTTATTATTCTATTATGCAATAATATATCTATTTTTAACAATAGAAAAAGGAATAACTGCAACTCAAGTTTTACAATTTGATGCATTTTATATATTTTTTAAATTTTTAACTCAAATACCATCAACAATACTAATACAAAAAATAGGAAAACGAAAAAGTATAATAATAGCAAATTTTATAGTAGTAATACATGCACTTATTATAATTTTTGCTCAAAACTTTACTTGGCTTTTGGCATCACAACTTTTATGTGCAATAGGTTTTGTTATAAAAGCTACTTGTGAAACAGACTTATTATATGATTCCATAGAACATGGCGAAAAAAGAGGAGCTACTTTTGCTAAAATAGATGGAAAAGCAACATCAAGACATTACTACATAGAAGCCATTTCAGCAGTTATATCAGGATTTCTATTTGTAATAAACCCATATATACCAATGGTACTTTGCTTTTTAATACTACTTGGAGTTGCAATTCTTTCTACAAAATTTGAAGATATACAAGGAAAATTACCAAAAAGTAAAATTAGTGAAGAATTTAGAAATTTAAAATATTCATTTAGAAATATTTTTAAATCAAAACGATTAAAAAGCTTATTACTATTTAACGGCTTAATGGTTGCAATAATAAAAATTCTCCAAAACCTACGAAATACAGTATTATTAGAAGTAGGAATGAAGGAACAATACTTTGGAATAATATTTGCAGTGCTTGGAATAATATCAGGAATAGCTACTAAAAATCAAGATAAAATACATAAGAAATATCGAAACAGAACACTTACATTTTTAAGCATGCCAACTACCATTTCATGCTTAATTTTAGGAATATTATTAATGTTTAAAATAGATACAAAAATATCTATACCAATTATACTAATACTATTTACAATTCAATATATAATGAAAGGCCCATACTATGTACTTATAAAAAGATATTTCAATAATTTTACCAATAGTGAAAAAAGAGTAAAAATATCAACAGTAAATAATATAGTTGAAAACTTGATAGCATCTATATTAATATTTGGGGCATCATTTATTTTAAATATTATACCTATAAATTATACACTAATAGTAATAGGTGTAGTATCAGTTATAGCAATGGCTCTACTGCTAGATTATATGAAGGGTACAGTAGGTTTGAAAATGGAAAGTTATGGAAAACGAGAAATTTTATAAAACATTTGACAAATTCAAAAAGTTAATAGATAATATATAAGAAAAACAAAAGTAAAAGGTTTAAAATACGAAGGAGGAAATTAAATAATGTACATATTTAATAGAATAACTGTAAACCCACAATTACCAAAAAGAATAGAAAATTTGGAGAAAATTGCAAATAACTTATGGTGGTCATGGAATACAGAATTTTTAAGGTTGTTTAAAAAAATAGATATAGATTTATGGGAAACGGTAGAAAAGAACCCAGTCAAATTTTTAAAACTTGTATCACAAGAAAAATTAGAAGAGGTAGCAAAAAATAATAACTTTTTAAAAGAATATGACAAAATAGTAGAAAATTTTGAAAGTTATATGAATAGTAAAAATACATGGTTTTCAAAAACTTACCCACAAAATGAAAAAGATATAATTGCATATTTTTCAGCAGAATATGGTTTAGACCAAATACTTCCAATATATTCAGGAGGCCTTGGAATACTATCAGGAGACCACTTAAAATCTGCAAGTGACTTAGGGCTTCCATTAGTTGCAGTAGGATTATTATATAAAAATGGCTATTTTAACCAAAAAATAAATGGGTATGGAGAGCAACAAACAGAATATAAAAATATAGATATGCACACACTTCCAATACTTCCAGTAAAAGATGAAGAAGGAAAAGATCTAATAATATATGTAAAATTCCCAGAAAGAAGATTATACCTAAAAGTATGGCAAATAAATGTAGGAAGAGTAAAACTATATTTAATGGACTCAGATATAGAAGAAAATACAGAAGAATATAGAAATATAACTAAAACTTTATATGGTGGAGACCAAGAAATGAGAATTTCTCAAGAAATAATACTTGGAATGGGAGGAGTGCGCCTTCTTAAAACATTAGGTTTAACCCCAACTGTTTACCATATGAATGAAGGGCATTCGTCATTCCTAATATTAGAACTAATAAAAAATACAATAAAAGAAAAAGAATTATCATTTGAAATGGCAAAAGACATAGTATCATCAAAAACAGTATTTACAACACACACACCAGTACCAGCTGGAAATGATATATTCCCAATAGAGCTAGTAGAAAAGTATTTTAGAGATTACTGGAATAGATTTGGAATAACAAAAGAAGAATTTATGCAAATGGGAATGAAGCCAAACCCAGAAGAAAACTCAGGCTTTAATATGGGAATATTAGCATTAAAAGTAGCAGGAAAGAAAAATGGAGTAAGTAAATTACACCGGAGCAGTATCAAGGGAACTATTCTCAGAAGTATGGTCAGAAATTTCACCAGATGAATCTCCAATTACACATATAACAAATGGAATACATACATGTAGTTGGCTTGCACAAAACTTAAAAGAATTATATAATGAATATTTAATGCCATATTGGCAAGATAACATTCATAAAAATGAAACTTGGGAGAAAATAGACTCTATTCCAAATGAAAAACTTTGGAAGGAACATATGCTAAGAAAGCAAAAGCTGATAGAATTTGTGAAAGATAATGTTTCTACAAGACTAAGAAGAGAACATTATCCATATGAAGAAATAAATGAAATAACATCGAAATTAGACCCAAATGCATTAACAATAGGTTTTGCAAGAAGGTTTGCAACATATAAAAGAGGAACATTACTATTTAAAGACTTAGAAAGAATAACAGAAATACTAAATAATAATAAAAAGCCAGTTCAAATATTAATAGCAGGAAAAGCACACCCAAGGGATAAAGAAGGACAAGACCTAATAAAATATATACATGAAATATCATTAAAACCACAATTTAAAGGAAAAATATTCTTGCTTGAAAATTACAATATGGGAATGTCAAGACTTTTGATAAGTGGTGTAGATGTATGGCTTAATACTCCAAGAAGACCTATGGAAGCTTCTGGAACAAGTGGAGAAAAGGCATCAGTAAATGGAGTAGTAAACTTTAGTATATTAGACGGTTGGTGGGCAGAAGCTTACAATCAAAAAAACGGCTGGGCAATAGGAACAAACAAAGAATACGAAAATTATGACATACAAGATAATGAAGACAGCCAAAGCATATACAATATATTAGAAAACAAAATAATACCAGCATATTATGAAAAAGACGAAAATGGAATATCAGAAAAATGGTTAGAACTAATGAAAAACTCTATAAAAAGTACAGGAGGGGAATATAGTACAGCAAGAATGTTAGTAGACTATTGCAACAAACTATATATGCCACTTGCTAACCTTTACAACAAATATTATACAAACTTAAATAATGTTGGGGAATTCGAAGAACTAAAAAGAGAATTTTATAGAAATTGGAATGCTATAGAAATAAAAGAACAAAACAATATGAACAATATAGCCGTAGATGCAGGAGAAACAATAAAAGTAAGTTGTGAAGTAAGGCTTCCAAACATATCACCAGAAAATATACAAGTAGAAGTATACTATGGAAAAATAAGAGAAAATGGAATGGTAGAAAAAATAGCAGTAATTCCAATGCAAATATATGAAGAAAATGAGGAAGAAAGAAAATACTACTATGAAGCACAAATAGAGCTAACAACAGGAGGAGAATATGGCTATACATTTAGAGTAATGCCAAAACATGAAATGCTATTGGATGCGGAGAATTTGAATTTAGTTAAATGGATAGAAAAATAGATAAGAAAAAACAATAAAAAAGTGGTGATGCCACTTTTTTTATTGTTTTATATTGAAGATAAAAGAAATTAATGGTATAATAACCAAGTTAGTAAGCGAAGAATATAGTAATATAGGAGGAATAAAATATGAGAAAAACAAAAATAGTATGTACAATAGGCCCAGCAACAGAAAGTGTGGAAATGCTTAAAAAAATGATTGGTGCAGGAATGAATGTAGCAAGAATAAACTTTTCACATGGAGGCTATGAAGAAAATAAAGAAAAAATAGAAAATGTAAAAAAAGCAAGAGAAGAACTAAATATGCCAGTAGCACTTATGCTAGACACAAAAGGACCTGAAATTAGAACAGGAGTACTAGAAACAGGAAATGAAAAAGTAACTATAAATGAAGGTGACACATTTACATTTGTAAATGATGAAATAATAGGAAATGAAACAAAAACATCTATAAGCTATAAAAACTTGTATGCAGATGTAAAAGTAGGCAGTAAAATATTAGTAGATGATGGTGCTTTAGAATTTGAAGTATTAGAAATAAAAGGAAAAGACGTTATATGTAAAGCATTAAATACAGCAAAACTAGGAAGTAGAAAAACAGTAAATGTGCCAGGTTTAAAACTAAACTTACCAGCATTATCAGAAAAAGACATAACAGACATAACAAATGGAATAAAAGCAGACTTTGACTATATTGCAGCATCATTTGTAAGAAGAGCATCAGATGTTAAAGAAATAAAAGACCTACTAAAAGAAAATGGTGGAGAAAATATAAAAATAATATCAAAAATAGAAAGTCAAGAAGGAATAGATAACTTCGAAGAAATACTAGAAATATCAGATGGAATAATGGTAGCAAGAGGAGACATGGGTGTTGAAATACCAATGGAACAAGTACCAATAGTACAAAAAAGATTCATAAAAAGATGCACAGAAGAAGGAAAACCAGTAATAACAGCAACACAAATGTTAGAGTCAATGGTATCAAATCCTAGGGCAACAAGAGCAGAAGTAAGTGACGTAGCAAATGCAATATTTGATGTAACAGGAGCAATAATGTTATCAGGTGAAAGTGCAATGGGAAAATACCCAATAGAATGTGTAAACACAATGAGTAAAATAGCAGAAACAGTAGAACCAAACATAAATTATTGGAAAAGAATAATAAGAAGAGAAGAAGACCGTTCAAAACTAAACTATGAATTTAACCTATGTCATAGTATATCAAACACAGCAAGAGACATGAAAGCGACCGCAATATTTGCATATACACAAACAGGAGACACACCAAGAATGGTAGCAAGCTTTTTACCAGAATGCCCAATATATGCAGTAACAACAAACTTGAAAACATATAAACAATTAGCACTAGCATGGAATATAAAACCAATACTTATAACAAATAAAGAAAATCCAAATGATGTAATAGAAGAAGGAATAAAAAAAGCAAAACAAGAAGAATATGTAAAAGAAGAAGACATAGTAGTAATAGCAGGAGGAGCCTCAATACTATCAACACATGATGAAAAAAATAATACAATGAATAGAACAATAGGAGGAGTGCTAAAAATTTAATAAACAAATGAAGCCAATGGGGACGGAGATTTTTGGCGAAGTCAATGGGGACGGAGATTTTTGGCTACTTTTATTAAGATTATACTTGAATTTTTTGATTTTAATAAAAGTAGCCAAAAATCTCCGTCCCCATTGACTTCCCCATTGACTTTTTAGTAGTATCTATAGTATCTATAAAATTTTATAGTTCTAAAAAAACATTTTATGGAATAGACATTATGTAGAAAGTGCGAAAGGAGAAAATTTTATGAGAAAACAAGAGAAAAGGAATTTTAAGATACTAGATGTAATGAAGGAACATATTAGAAAGAATATTAAGGAATATTTATCAGTATGTATAGTTTTTTTAATAGGAACTATAATTGGGGTAATGTTTATAAACAATGTAGATGAAGGCCAAAAGACACAAATAACACAATATTTGGGAAATTTTACTGAAGCCTTAAACACTGATTATAAAATAGATGTAGGAAGTTTGCTTAAAAGTTCTATAATAAGTAACTTGATACTTGCTATTTCATTGTGGTTTATAGGTTCAACAGTCATTGGAATACCTATTGTGTATATAATAATAGGTATTAGAGGTTTTTCCTTAGGTTACACAATATCTTCAATAATGATTACATATACAATGTGGAAAGGAATTCTATTTAGCATATGCTCACTACTATTACAAAATATAATACTTATACCATGTATTATAGCTTTAGCAGTTAGTGGAATAAAATTGTATAAATCAATAATAAAAGATAAAAGAAGGGAAAACGTAAAAATACAAATTGCAAGACATACTATTTTTTCAAGTTTTATAGCAGCATTAATGGTTGGTGCATCATTTATAGAAGTATATGGGTCTAGTAATATAGTTTCAATATGTATAAAGATGTTTGTATAATAAGAAGTTGGGAGTTAGAAGTTGAAGGCTAGAAATAATAGAGTAGATTCTTTGAAGAAATTGCTTTAAAATCTAACTTCCAACTTCCAACTTCTAATTTCCAAATAAAAAAAATGTAGAATTTTGCAAAAAACTCTTTACAATTTCAAACTAATTTGATATAACATATACAGTTTACGTAAGCTAAAGTAAATGACAAAAAATAAAGATAAGAATAGGGGAGCTAATAATGGAAAAACAAGTAAAACTTTTTTTAGAATTTCTTCAAAACGATAAGAAGGTATCAGACAATACTTTACAATCATATAGAAGGGATATTGTATACTATAACAAATATTTAGATGAAAATAAAATAAACTATACTAAAGTAAAAGAAGCAGATATTAAAGAATACTTAAATCACTTACAAGAAGTAGGGAAAAAATCATCAACAGTATCAAGAAATTTAGCTTCAATAAGGTCTTTTTATCAATTTTTAGTAAGAAATAAAAAGGCGAAAGAAGATCCAACTAATAATATCCAATCACCAAAGGTGGAAAAGAAAGCACCAAGTGTATTAACAGCACAAGAAGTAGAACTATTATTAGACCAACCAAAAGATGTTGATTTAAAAGGAACTAGAGATAAAGCAATGCTAGAATTTGCTTATGCTACAGGAATGAGAGTAACAGAAATAATCTCTTTAAATATGGAAAATGTAAATTTAGAAGAAGGATATGTAACTTGCAAAACAGGTTCTAAAGAAAGAAACATACCATTAGGAACAATGTCTTTAAAAGCATTAAAAGAATATGTGGAAGAAGCAAGACCAGTATTAATTAGAGATGAAAGCATAAAAGCATTATTTGTAAATATTAATGGTCAAAGGCTAACAAGACAAGGCTTCTGGAAAATAGTAAAATTCTATAAAGAACAAGCGCATATAACAAAAGATATAACACCACATGTATTAAGACACTCATTTGCAACACACTTATTACAAAACGGAGCAGACCTAAAAGCAATTCAAACAATGTTAGGTCATTCAGATATATCTTCAACACAAGTATATATGCAATTCCAAAGTGATGGAATAAAAAACGTATATAAAAATGCTCACCCAAGAGCATAAAAAAATAAATCAATTTAGTAAAAAACTAAATTGATTTATTTTTTTTTTAATTATTCATTATTAACTATTCACTCTTCATTATTCATCAAAATAAAGCAAAAAAACAAAAAGTATTACAAAAATATTACAATAATATTAAGATATGTAGTCAAATAGCAAAAAACATTGAAAATTAACTATTAAAATATTATACTAAATATATAGAAAAAGAAAAGAGGGAAACAAATGAGAACAAAACAAATAAAAACAAGTTTAATATACATAACCATTACATTAATAGTAATAGTTGCTACACTAGTTTTTTCTAAAACTAATGCTAATTCTACAAATAAGCCAAATGCATATATAGCATTGCCAAAAGAACTAAGCAAACCATACCAAGAATGGGAAAAGTTAACTCAGGAGCAAAAGCAAAATACTATAATGCCAAACTTAAATACTGTAAACATAAGTGATTTTGTAAAAAAATCTACATATAGAAAAATGGCAAGTGCAGCAAAAGTAGGAGGCACAGACCTACAATACAATTTGTATAATGACTGTAAATTTAGGATAAAGAATCAATTAAGTACAAATGAATGTTGGGCATTTGCTACAACAACAATTTTAGAAACAAATATGTTAAAAATGAGAAATAAAGACATAGAATTATCACCAAGACATATAGATTATGCAACATCAAGAACATTTTTAGATGGTATAAATGATAAAGGATACAATAGAGAAATAGGTTTTGGAAATATATTTGTTGCTTTAGGTTATTGTACAAGTGGAAGAGGACCTGTACTTGAAAAAGATATGCCATTTGAAAATAATGAAAATAAGGTGAACTTGTCTGAAATCGATAAGGAGCCAGTACTAAAAGTGCAAGACTATACACAATTTGCAAGCATTTATAAAAATAATTTACAAGATGGTTCTATAGAATATAGTAATGGTCAAGGAGAAATATATACAGAAAATCAAGTTTTAGAAGTAAGAAAAGCAATAAAAGAACACATAAAACAATATGGAGGAGTAACAGCATATACACATTTAGGACAAAATTTCTTGAATTGTATAAATTTGGATAAGATAAATTCAGGAAAAGCAAATACAATTGCATATTATAATAGTGATGTAAACAATAATTATGACCATGCAATTACAATAGTTGGTTGGGATGATACATATGCAGTGTCAAATTTCAATGCCCAAAATAGTCCAAAAGAACCAGGAGCATATATATGTTTAAATTCAAGTTCAGGGGAAAACAATGTATTTTCTCAATTATATATATCATATGAAGATGTATGGATTGAAAGTTCAAATACAGGTATTATAAATACAACAGATATTGATTATGACAAAATATACCAACATGATGAATATGGATATGATATTTCATTACCACTAACAAATTCATCAACAAATGAAGTGGCGAAAGTTGGATATATGGCAAATGTATTTTCAAGAGAAGAAGTAGAAAATAAAGACGAATTTATAAATGAAATATCAATTTACATTCCATCTATATCAAGTGCTGAAATATATGTAAATGCAGAAGATGATGATAAGTCAAAATTAACAAAAGTAGCATTTTCAGAAATATTAATGCCAGGGTATCATACTATTAAATTTACAACTCCAGTAAAATTAACAGGAAATAAATTTATTGTAGCAGCAAAGCTATCATCAAATAATGTACTAATTCCAACAGAAACAAATTGTAAATCAAATGGTTTAGGGTCAAACTATTGGGATAATGCAAAAGCAAGTGCAGGAGAAAGCTTCATTTCATTAGACGGAAATAACTGGAATGATATAAGCACTATGGTAAAAGACTCAAATATATGTATAAAAGCATTTACAACATATCAAGAAAAAGAAAAAACAGATATAAATGTTACAAATATAAAACTTAATAAAACAACATTAGAAATGTTAGAGGGTGAAATTATAACTTTAGTTTCAACAATAGAACCTTCTAATGCAACAAATAAAAATGTAAGTTGGAAAAGTGACAATGAAGAAATAGTAAGTGTTACAAAAGAAGGAATAATAAGTGCGAAAAAACAAGGAAATGCAACTATAACAGTTATAACAGAAGATGGAAACAAACAAGCTATATGCAAAATAACAGTAAAAGGTAAAATAGATGAAGATGATGATATATATTATCCAGATGATAATAATAATCAAAACAATGACACACCAAATACTGATAACCCAAATAACAAACCAGAAGATGATAAAAATGTAGGAAATGGAGATAATTCTTTAGCACCAGGAACAATACCACAAACAGGAGTAAAGATAGATATAATAATATTAACAATTACAGTAACGACAATAACAGCAATTATTTATATAAAAATTAGGAAAATAAAAGAAATATAACATAAAAAAATTCAGTGAAAGCTGAATTTTTTTATGTAGAAGTTGGAAGTTGGATTTTAGGGGAGTTTCTTTAAAGAAGGTGTGCTATTTCTTTCAATCTGCAACTTCTAACTTTATGTTTTTTTACCAAACCCCTTGACACTTTCAAATAATAAATATAAAATAGAATAGGAGACAAAAATATATTTTAAAAAATAAGAAACATATATTATATATTTATGTACATTGAAAATTAAATAAGAAAGAGGTGTAAAATTATGGATATCATAATTAATATTGCCATATTTCTAATCTCAGCAGTAATATTTACATTTGTAGGTGTATATATTAGAAAGAAAATAGCAGAATCAAAAATGAAAAGTGCTGAAAATGAAGCTAAAAGAATAATAGAACTAGCAAACAAAGAAGCAGAAAATAGAAAGAAAGAAGAAATCTATAAAGCACAAGAAGAAATAATAGCTTCAAGAAAAGAGCTAGATCAAGAGATTAGAGAAAGAAGAGGCGAAGTACAAAGACAAGAAAATCGTTTAATACAAAAAGAAGAAAATCTTGAAAACAAAATTAACACATTAGAAAGAAAAGAAAAAGAACTAATATTAAAAACAGAAGCAAATGAAAATAAAGGTAAAGAATTAGAAGAATTAAAAAATAAAGAAATGGAAGAGCTAGAAAGAATTTCAAGACTATCACAAGAAGAAGCAAAAAAAATGATTTTATCAGAAATGGAAAAGCAAATTACAATTGAAAAAGCGAACCTATTAAAAGAAATGGAACAAAAAACTAAAGAAACAGCAGAAAAAAGTGCTAAAGAAATAATAGGTTATGCAATTCAAAAATGTGCAGCAGACCATACATCAGAAACAACAGTATCAATAGTATCACTTCCAAATGATGATATGAAAGGAAGAATTATTGGTAGAGAAGGAAGAAATATAAAAACACTAGAAACATTAACAGGAATAGATCTAATAATAGATGATACACCAGAGGCAGTAGTAATTTCAGGATTTGACCCATTAAGAAGAGAAATTGCAAAAATGGCATTAGAAAAACTAATAAATGATGGAAGAATTCACCCAGCAAAAATAGAAGAAATGGTTGAAAAATCAAGAGAAGAACTAGAACAAACAATTAAAGAAGAAGGAGAAAGAGCAGCAATGGAAGCAGGAGTTGTAGGACTTCACCCAGACATCATAAAACTATTAGGAAAACTAAAATATAGGACAAGCTATGGTCAAAATGTACTAAACCATTCAGTAGAAGTATCTAACTTGGCTAGAATAATGGCAGAAGAACTAGGTTTAGACCCAAAAATAGCAAGAAGAGCAGGTTTATTACACGATATAGGAAAAGCATTAGACCACGATATGGAAGGAACACACGTAGAAATAGGTGTAGATATACTAAAAAAATACAAAGAAAATGAAACAGTAATAAATGCAGTAGAAGCACACCATGGAGATGTAGAACCACTAAGTTTAGAAGCAGTACTTGTACAAGCAGCAGATGCAATTTCAGCATCAAGACCAGGTGCAAGAAGAGAAACACTAGAAGCATATATAAAAAGATTACAACAACTAGAAGAAATTGCAGACTCATTTGAAGGAGTAGACAAATCTTTTGCAATACAAGCAGGTAGAGAAATAAGAATAATAGTAAAACCAGAAAAAATAACAGATAGTGAAATGACAATAATGGCAAGAGATGTAGCTAAAAAAGTAGAAGGTGAAATGGATTACCCAGGTCAAATAAAAGTAAATGTAATAAGAGAAACAAGAGTAGTAGACTACGCCAAATAAAAAAGAATATAAAAAATGCTAGGCTAAAAATTAGCCTAGCATTTTTTATATTCTTTTTCTTAAAATTTTCTTAAAAAACCTTTTAATTTTAACTAATATATTATATAATGTACCTATCAATTTTGTGCTAAGGAGGAACTTAAAATGGGTACAAATAAAGGAAAGAAAAAAAATACAAAAAAGAATGTAGGAGAAGTGGAAAAAACAAAACAATATAAAGCAAAAAAAGGAAACAAAAAGAGCAAAAAAATATGGAAAAGGTTAATATTAGGAATGATAATATTATTCATAATTCTTGCAATTATAGCATCAGCAGTTGTAATTGGAATTTTTTCAAGCTCTAAATACAATGTTTCAAGAGAACAGCTAATTATAAAAAACTTTAACTCAAAGGTAGTAGATTCAGAAGGAAATGTAGTAGCAACAGTAAGAGGAGATGAAAACAGAAAATGGGTAGCAATTGAAGATATGCCAGAGTACTTACCAAAAATGTTTGTTGCATTGGAAGACGAAAGATATTACTCACATAAAGGAATAGATATAAAAAGAACAATGGGGGCAACAGTTGGTTTTGTACTAGGTAAAGGTAGCTCTTCATATGGTGGAAGTACAATAACACAACAATTAGTAAAAAATACTTTCAATGATAAAGAAGATTCAGGCTTAGCAGGTGTAGAAAGAAAAATAAGAGAAATGGCACGTGCATATAATGTAGAAAAAGTTTTATCAAAAAATGAAATATTAGAATTATATTTAAATAAAATACTAATGGGTGGAACATATTATGGTGTAGGAACAGCATCAGAATACTATTTTAGCAAAAATGTAAAAGACTTAAGCTTAGCCGAAAGTGCTTATCTAGTTGCAATAAACCCAGCACCAAATGCATATAAGCCATTCAGCACAGAAGAAAAAGATATAGAAAAAATAAAAAATAAAACAAAAGTAGTTTTAGCAAAATTTAAAGAAGAAGCTCAAGGTTTAGGATATAACCTTACAGATGAGGCTTACAATGCAGCAGTAGGGGAAGTTGAAACAGGTATAGCTTTTAAAGAAGGAACAGTAATAACAGGTGCAACATCATACTCATACCATACAGCAGCAACAATAGAACAAGCAATAGAAGAATTAATGGAAGCACAAGGTCTAACAAAAGATGCAGCAAAATTAGCAATAGAAAATAATGGGTATACAATATACTCAACACAAATAACTTCTATACAAAAAACTATGGAAGCAGAATTTGCAAAAGATAAATATATAGTAAATGGAAAAGAAAAAAATAAAGATGGAAGTTTAAAAAACCCAGGACATACACAATCAGCAATGGTCATAATAGAACCAACAACAGGATATGTAGTAGGATGTATGGGAGGCTTAGGAACAGACTCAAATGCAGCAGGTTTAAATAGAGCAACAAATAGTAATAAACATCCAGGGTCATCAATAAAACCAATAGGAGTAGTAGCACCAGCACTAGAAGCCGGAGTAGTTACAGCAGGAACAGTTTATGACGATTCAGCAACAACATTCAAAGGAGGATATGCCCCACATAACTCTGGAGGTTATGCAGGACTTCAAACAGTAAGACATGCAATTGAACATTCATCAAATATAGTAAATATAAAAATAATAACAGACTTAGGACCAAGTAAAGCAGCAGAATTTTTAAGAAATATGAATTTTACAAAATTAGCAGATGAAGACATAGGAGCATCATTGGCATTAGGTTCAACAAGTGCAACACCACTTCAAATGGCAGGAGCATATGCAATGATTGCGAATGATGGTGTATATATAGAACCAACTTTCTATACAAAAGTAGAAGATTCAGACGGAAAAGTTATATTAGAGTCAAAACAAGAAACAAAGAGAATGATGAGTGTAGAAAATTCATATGTATTAAAAGAAATATTAACAGCTCCAGTAACAGGTGCAGGAGGAACAGCAACTACTTGCTGGATAAAAGGAATGGAAGTAGGAGCAAAAACAGGTTCAACAGATGACTATAAAGATAGATGGTTATGTGGAATAACACCATATTATGCAGCATCATGTTGGTTTGGTTTTGATAACCAAGAAAGACCACAAGGAATAAGTGGAAATGGAGCAGCAAGACTTTGGGGAGAAATAATGAGAAGTGTACATGCTAGCTTACCAGGTAAACGTTTCACAAAACCAGCAGGTGTTGTGACAGCTAAAATATGTTTAGACTCAGGTTGTGTTGCAACAGAAAGTTGCACAAGGCTAGAAACAGAATATTTTGTAAAAGGAACAGTACCAAAAGCATGTGAAGGACATACAAAACTAAAAATATGTAAAGAAACAGGAAAAATTGCAAATGAATACTGTCCAGAACAAGAAGAAAAAACATTTTTAGTAAAACCAGCAAAAGAAAATACAACACTATGGTCAACAAAAGAAGACGATAAATATAAAGTACCAACAGAAAACTGTGATGTACATAAGGAACCAGAAAAAATACAAGTAGAAGTTCCAAATGTAATAGGAAAGAAAATGGCAGACGCAAAGAAAATTTTAGAAGAAAAAAAATTAAAAGTAGAAATAGTATATGCAGAAGATAAAAAGAAAAGTGATGGAATAGTATTAAAACAAAGCAAAGAAGAAAAAACAAAAGTAGATGAAGGAACGGTAATTACAATAACAGTAAATAAATTAAAAGAGCCAGAAAATCCAAATGAAAA
Source organism: uncultured Clostridiaceae bacterium (assembly GCA_950096965.1). Lineage (GTDB taxonomy): Bacteria > Bacillota > Clostridia > TANB77 > CAG-508 > UMGS1663. The sequence continues at coordinate 24,837 of CATNCV010000008.1, forward strand.
TACACAAACAAATACAATTGTAACAAATACTGTTGATGATAATGTTGTAACAAATACAACACAAAATTAGAAGTTAGAAGTCGGAAGTTGAAACATAGGGTAAATATTTCGAAGAAATTACCTAAGAATTCAACCTCCAACTTCCAATGCGAAAGGAGCAAAATTAATGGACATAAACCTATATAACACATTAACCAAAAGAAAAGAAAAATTTGAACCAATAGATTCAAAAGAGGTACGAATATATTCATGTGGTCCAACAGTATATAAAGATGCAACAATAGGGAATATGAGAACAAATATATTTCAAGATGTTTTAAGAAGAGTACTTAAATATAATGGATATAAAATAAAACATGCAATGAATATTACTGATGTTGGACACTTGGTATCAGATGGTGATGATGGTGAAGATAAAATGCTAAAATCAGCAAGAGAAGAGAAAAAAACACCATTACAAATAGCAGAGCATTACACTAAGTTATTTTTTGAAGACTTAGAAGAGCTAAATATAGAAGTACCAGAAATTATATGTAAAGCAACAGAACATATAAACGAAATGCTAGAATATGTTAAAAGCTTAATAGAAAATGGATATGCATATGAAACTTCAACAGCAATATACTTTGATATATCAAAGTTAGATAAATACCCAATTTTATCAAATATAGATATAGAAAAACAAAAAGCGGGAGCAAGAGTTGAAGTAGATGAAGAAAAGAAAAATCCATCAGATTTTGCACTTTGGATAAAAGCACCTGAAAATCACTTAATGAAATGGGATAGTCCATGGGGCTTAAGTTACCCAGGTTGGCATATTGAATGTTCAGCGATGGGACAAAAATATTTAGGTGATGAATTTGATATACACACAGGAGGAATAGACTTAGTTCCAACACACCATGAAAACGAAATAGCTCAAAGTAAAGGAAAATGTGGCAAAATGCCAGCAAAATATTGGATACATGGAGAATATTTATTAATAGATGGCGGAAAAATGTCAAAAAGTTTAGGAAATGCATATTTAATTAAAGATATAAAAGAAAAAGGATATGACCCAATATCATACAAATTATTTAGTTATTCATGCCATTATAGAAATAAATTAAACTTTACTTGGGATGGTATAGAATCAGCCTCTAAATCATTAGAAAAATTAAGAAATAGTTACCAAACAAATTTAAAAGGAAATGATGAATTAACAAGTAGTGATTTGGAAAAACTAAAAGAAGCAGAAGAAAAATTCCACAAAGCAATAAATGATGACTTAAATATGCCACTTGCAATGAGTTTTGTATGGGAAGTAGCAAAATATGATAAGAAAAATTTACAAATTGCAAAATTACTAGAAAAATTTGACACAGTATTAGGAATTAAAATAGATAAAATGAATATAGAAGAAGAACAAAGTGAAGAAATAGAACAGGAAATAATAGATCTATTAGAACAAAGAAAAATTGCAAGAGAAAATAAAGATTGGGCAAAATCAGACGAAATAAGAGATATAATTAATCGAAAAGGTTATATAGTTAAAGACACAAAAGAAGGGCAAATTATAAATAGAAGTTAGAAGTTGGAAGTTAGAGGTTGGAATGTAAGGAAAATACTTCAGAGAAATTACTTAAAAATCCAACTTCTAACCTCTAACTTCTATAACAAAGAAAGGAAAAACAAATGCAAACTAAAGAAGATTCTTTCATAAAAAAAATCATATGTAGCATAAAAGATTTTGAAAAATATCCAGAAATGGCAGTAAAGCCATTTAGCAAGGTACTTAGTTACTTAATAAAATTAATGCTAATATTTACTTTGGTAGTAACAGCTATATCAGTATATAATGTATCTATAAATATAAATAATGGAATAGAATATTTTAAAAATGAAATACCAAATATAGAATTTGTAAATAATAAATTAAAAGTAGATTCAAAAGAAAAAATAGTAGTTAATCCAAATACTATACTTGATTTAATTATAATAGATACAAACGAACTAACAGAGGAACAAATACAAAGTTATAAAGAAGAAACAAATAAATATAGTGCAAGTGCAATAATACTAAAAGATAAAGTAATAATAAATACAGCTTCAGGAATAATACAATATGAATACGAAAAAATTGCCAATATATATAACCTAGGAAATATGACAAAAGAAGAAATGATAAATTACTTTACAGGTACTAATTTATCAATGCTATATGTAGGAATATTTATAATATCATTTATATGGTTATTTATAGCATACTTAATTAGTGTACTTTTAGATAGTTTAATATTTGGAATAATAGGATATATTACAGGACTAATTCTAAGGCTACAAATAAAGTTTATAGCAATGATAAAATTAGCAATACATGCACTTACATTACCAATAATATTAAATTTATTATATATTATAGTACAAGCAATATTTAATTTTGAAATAAAATATTTTGATGTAATGTATATAGGTGTTACTTATATTTATATTATAGCAGCAATATTAATGATAAAGTCTGACTTAATAAAAAGAGGACAAGAATTAACAAAAATAATTGAAGAAGAAAAAAGAGTAAAAGCACAATTAGAAAGAAAAAGAGAAGAAGATAAACAAGAAGAGCAAAGAAAAAAAGAAGATAAAGAAAAAAAAGATAAAAAATCAGAAGAAGAAAATAAAGAAGTAGGTGTTGAACCACAGGGAGAAAATGCATAAAATTTAAATAAAATTACTCTAAAAATTTAAATTGTTACTATTTTAAATTTGATTTTAGAATATGGAAATTGATTGCTTATTAAAAATAATAATATAAATTTTAATCTCAACAATATAATGTTTAACTTAAAGGATAAGAAAGGAAACTAAAATGGACAATAAAAAAGAAAATAACAAAAAGAATAATAAGTATATGATAATAGGAATAGCAGTAACCGTTATAACAATAATTCTTGCTATAATTACTGCATATTTCATGTTATCAAATACCAAAAGTGAAGAAAATAAATTAGCATATACAGACCTAATTAAGAAAATGTCAGATGGTGAAATAGAAGAAATAGAAATGACTGTAGGAAGTACATCACTTAAAGTAAAATTAAAAGGTGAAGAAGAAAAGAAAACATCTATAGCACCAAATACTCAAGCTTTTATAGAACTAGTTCAAGAAAAAGTTGCAGAAGGAAATGAAATAAAATTAAGCCAAAAGCCACAACCAGCAGTCATAAAAATATCTGAAACAATATTTTCTCTATTGCCAACAATAGTAATAGTAGCATTATTTGTAATGATATTTAAAATGCAAGGCTTAGGTGAAAAAGGAAAAGTATATGATGCAGAAACTAGCAAAGAGAAAGTAAAATTTGATGATGTGGCAGGTTTAGATGAAGAAAAGCAAGAAATGATTGAAATAGTACAATTCCTAAAAGAGCCAGAGAAATTTACAAAAATGGGTGCAAAAGTTCCAAAAGGAGTTCTTTTATATGGAAAACCAGGAACAGGAAAAACACTAATTGCAAAAGCAATAGCAGGAGAAGCAGGGGTTCCATTTATATCAATGAGTGGATCAGAATTTATAGAAATGTTTGCAGGTCTTGGAGCATCAAGAGTTAGAAGACTATTTGAAAAAGCAAGAAAAGTAGCACCATGTATAGTATTTATAGATGAAATAGATGCGATAGGTTCAAGACGTTCATCAGGAAATGGAGCAGAAAGTGAAAATAACCAAACATTAAACCAATTATTAGTAGAAATGGATGGATTTGACACAGAAGAAACAATAATAGTATTAGCAGCAACAAATAGACCAGAAATGCTAGACAAAGCACTTTTAAGACCAGGAAGATTTGATAGACAAATAACAATAAATGCACCAGACTTAAAAGGAAGAGAAGAAATACTAAAAATTCATAGTAAAGATAAAAAACTAGCAGAAGGAGTAACACTAAAAGGTATAGCAGAAGACACAGCAGGGTTAACAGGAGCAGAACTTGCAAATATATTAAATGAAGCAGCAATAATAGCAACAATAAATAAACATGAAGCAATAGAAAATGATGACATAGAAGAAGCCTTCAAAAAAGTAACAGTAGGACTTCAAAAAGTAAGTAGAGTAATACCAGATAAAGATAAAAGACTAACAGCTTACCATGAAGCTGGACATGCCATAGTAAGTAGGTATTTAGAAACACAAGAACCAGTAAAAGAAATATCAATAATACCAAGAGGTATGGCAGGTGGATACACAATGTACAAAACAAACGAAGACAAAAACTATATATCAAAAACAGAAATGGAAGAAAGACTAATAGCATTACTTGGAGGAAGAGCAGCAGAAAAAATAGCACTAAATGATATTTCAACAGGAGCAAGTAATGACTTAGAAGTAGCAACAAAAATAGCAAAAGATATGGTAACAGTATATGGGATGAGCGATGTAGTAGGAACAATATCAATAAACACAGAAAAAGACCCATATGAATTGCAACTATTAGGAGAAAAATATGCAGACGCCATTGGGGCAGAAGTAAAAATATTATTAGACACAGCCTACTTAAGAGCTCAAACAATAATATCAAATCATATGGATAAATTACAAGAAGTAGCTCAAACATTATTACAAAAAGAAACAATAACAGAAGCAGAATTTGAAAGAATATTCAAATAAAACTTGCAAATAATGAAAAAATATAGTAAAATAAATATGTTAACCATATAAATAAGTATTCTCTCAAAAATAGGAGGAAGAACATGAAGAAGGTAGTAAAGGCAGCAATAACAACAGTTAGCGTAATATCAGTAGTACTAGTTGCAACTTATGCAGCAATGGTGTATGCATTATGGTCCATAACGCCTAAACTGGAGCCACTTGAAGAAGATGGTGAAGACTATTCGATATATGATGAAGACGTATTATAATTACTGCTAATAATATCCTCTACACAAATAAAGAAATGCAATTTTATTGTATTTCTTTATTTTTTGCTATTATAGGAAATTACTCTATTTTAAGTTAAATTAGGGAGTGGTCTTGTGTCTGCACACGTGGCGAAGCCACTTTTGTTCTTGAATAGGAAAAATCGCAGATTTTGACTATTCAAGCAAAGAGAAAAATAGACAACAAAAATAACCCTAATTAAAGGGCAAAAAAATTAAAGATATTTAATTACC
>CATNCV010000009.1 GCA_950096965.1 uncultured Clostridiaceae bacterium
TCTTCTGCTTGAGCATTTAAGTATTGCTCTTTTGCATATTTTGCTCTATTAAATATTCCATTTTCTCCTATGGCCATATTTATTCCTATTCCTGCTAGTATTATTAATATTATTATTGTGATGACTAATGATATTAATGTTATTCCTTGGCTAATTTGTAAATTATTCTCAAAATTACATGCTTTACTTTTTGTGTTATTTCTCTTATTTTTCAAAGCTTTTTTCATTTGTTTCCTCCTTTTACATTTTTTGCTATTTTCTTGATTTATTATATATTTTTAGCCTTTTAATTACAATAAAATACATTGATTTGATTAGTAGCTTTTTTACATAATTTTGATCATTTTATTAAATTGCTTGTATCGCATTGACAATTAATATTCTCTCTTACAATTTAAAATCGTTTTTATGCTAGAGCAAAAGGCACAGTTCCCTGTGCCCCTACATTAAGAAAGAGGACGCGCCTCTCAGACAATCTACTAGCTGTCCCTACAATTTCAACTTAAAATAGCATACTTTCGTAAAAAAATAAAAAGCCTAAGTTTTACTTGGCTTCTTATTTTTTTAATTATTAAACTAATTCTAATATAACAACTTCTGCTGCGTCACCTTTACGTTGTCCTTTTTTGATTATTCTGGTATATCCACCAACTCTTCCTTCATATTTTGTTGCTATTTCATTGAATAATTTTGATGGTAAATCGATGTTATTTCCTTTTTCATCTTTTACTTTATTTATGTTTCTCATTATTTTTCTTCTAGCATTTAATCTTGAAGGCATATCTTTTTGTCTTTTTTCAGTAGTTTCTTCTTTTACTACTCTTAAATATTCTTTACCGTTTTTGCTTTTTACAAGTTCTGTTACTTTATTTCCTTTGCTGTCTAATTTTGCTTTTATAACTTTTACATCTACTGTCTCAAAGTTATCTTTTTCTTTCACTGCTAATGAAATAATGCTATCTGCTATTGATTTAACTTCTTTAGCTCTTGCTTCTGTTGTTTCTATTTTACCATGTAATATTAAATCTGTTACTTGGTTTTTTAACATTGCTAAACGTATATCTGTTGTTTTACCTAATTTTCTATTAGTTGCCACTTGCTTTTTCCTCCTTCTTTATTTTGGTTGTCGGAGATTGGATACTAGTGGGCGTAATTTGGGAAATTCTCTTACGTATTTCTTACCGATTTAGCCCCCCACATCTAACTTCTGACTTTTTATACATTATTCTTCTTCTTTAGCAAAGTCTAATCCTAATGAGTGTAATTTGGCAATTACTTCATCTAATGATTTCTTTCCTAAATTTCTAACTTTTATCATTTCTGATTCTGTCATTTTTACTATATCTTCTACTGTTGATATATTGGCTCTTTTTAAGCAGTTGAATGATCTTACTGATAGTTCTAAGTCTTCAATTGACATTTCTAAAACTTTCTCTTTTTTGTTCTCTTCTTTTTCGATCATTACTTGTGTATTTTTTGCTGTTTCTGATAAATCTATAAATAGCTCTAAATGTCCTGTCATAACTTTTGCAGCTAAACTTAATGCTTCATATGGAGCTAATCCTCCATCTGTCCATAATTCTATTGTTAATTTATCATAGTCTATATTTTGACCTACTCTTGTATTTTCTACTGAGTAGTTAACTTTCTTTACAGGTGTGTAAATTGAGTCTATTGGTAATACTCCTAAAGGTGCTCCTTCTTTTTTGTTCTTTTCTGCTGAGTTATAACCTCTTCCCATATCTACTGTCATTTCTATTTGAAGGTGTGCTCCTTCTGAAAGTGTTGCTATATGTAAGTCAGGATTTAGTACTTCCACTCCATCATCTGTTATGATGTCGCCTGCTTTTACTTCTCCTTCACCTTTTACATCTATTCTTACTACTTTTTCTTCATTTGCATGAAGTTTTAGTCTTACCATTTTTAAATTAACAATTATTTCTGGTACGTCCTCTACAACGTTTGGTATACTTGAAAACTCGTGAACTACTCCTTCTATTTTTGCACTTGTTATAGCTGCTCCTGGTAATGAAGAAAGTAATATTCTTCTTAATGAATTTCCTATTGTAACACCATAACCACGTTCTAATGGCTCACATACAAATTTAGCGTAATTTGCTTCGTTATCAATTTCTAAGCATTTAATATTTGGCTTTTCAAATTCTATCATTTTTCCCTCCTAAATTTTTAGAAGTTAGAGGCTAGAGGTTAGAGGTTAGAATTTTGTATTTCTAATCTTTTTACCCTTTTTTATACTCTACTTCACCTTTTCATTTTACTTTTATTCCAAGTTTTCTTGACCTCAGGTTTCTAATTTCTAAATTCTAACGTTTCTGACTTCTAGCTATTATTTTGAGTAAAGCTCTACTATTAAATGTTCTTCTACTGGAATATCAACATCTTCTCTTGATGCTAATCTTACTACTTTACCACTTAAAGTTTCTACATTTTTTTCTAACCATTCTGGAACTGGTCTTGCTGAATTTTCTTCTACATTTAGTTTTATTGCTCCATTTTCTTTTCTTATTTCTCTTACTGCAATTACATCTCCTGCTTTTACTAAGTATGATGGGATATCTACTTTGTGTCCATTTACTTCAAATGCTCCATGAACTATTAACATTCTTGCTTGTGCTCTTGAAGATCCATATCCTAATCTATATACTACATTATCTAATCTGCTTTCTAATATTTGTAGTAAAACTTCACCAGTTTTACCTTTTGTGTTAGAAGCCATATCAAAATATTTTCTGAATTGCTTTTCACTAACACCATAAAATGATTTTGTTTTTTGTTTTTCTCTTAATTGAGTACCATATTCTGAAAGTTTTTTCTTTTTTTGTCCATTTTGTCCTGGAGCATAGTTTCTTCTTGATATACTACATTTATCTGTGTAACATCTTGAACCTTTTAAGAATAACTTTTGTCCTTCTCTACGGCAAATACGGCATTGTTCGTCTTTATATCTTGCCATTTTTACTTTTTCCTCCTTATCATTTTTTAACAAGCTCTATTTTTTTGTTTCTTATTGCTTTTAATTTGAAGTTAGGGTAATTCCTTCGAAGTGCAGACGACTACTAGTCTTCCCTACAACTATTTCTAGGCTTCTACTATCTAACTTCTATTTGTTAATTATAAATATAAAATAGATTATTCACTATTTATTATTCATTATTAACTATTCATTGCAATATAAAATATTGCACTCTTATACTCTTCTTCTTTTTGGTGGTCTACATCCATTGTGTGGGATTGGTGTAACATCTTTGATGCTACTTATTTCTAATCCTGCAGATTGTAAAGATCTTATTGCTGCTTCACGTCCTGAACCTGGTCCTTTTACAAATACTTCTACTGTTTTCAAACCATGTTCCATTGCTGCTTTTGCAGCTGTTTCTGCAGCTTCTCCTGCTGCAAATGGTGTACTTTTTCTTGAACCTTTAAATCCAAGCTCACCAGCACTTGCCCAAGAAATTGCATTTCCTTTAACATCTGTTATTGTAACTATTGTATTATTAAAACTAGAATGGATATGTGCCATACCTTTTTCGATATTTTTTCTATCTCTTCTTCTAGGTGTTGTTCTTTTTGTTACAGCTTTTGCCATTGTTTGTTTCTCCTTCCTATATATGTCAGGGGACACACCTTACCTTTTGGTCACTTCCACTTAGTAAAAGGAATATCACCTTCCTTTGTGAATTAGTGTTCAAATAGTTAAAGTTTTCTCCTCTTTGTATTTTACTATCTTAATTTGAAGTCAGATATTGGAGGTCAGACATTGGATATCATCATATTTATTCTATCTTTTCCTTCTACTTCTAGCTTCTTTATTTTTTGTGTCTTCCGTCTTTTGACTTCCAACTTCTTTTATCTATTTTTTCTTGCTTTTGCTTACTAGTTTTCTAGGACCTTTTCTTGTACGAGCATTAGTTTTTGTTCTTTGTCCTCTTACTGGTAAGTTTCTTCTATGTCTTAAACCTCTGTAGCAACCAATTTCCATTAATCTTTTAATGTTTAATGCTACTTCTCTACGTAGGTCACCTTCTACTGTGAAACCTTCCATAGCTTTTCTAATTGCTTGCTCTTGGTCTTCTGTTAAGTCTTTTACTCTAGTATCTGGATTAACTCCAGCTTCTTTTAATATTTTTTGTGAACTAGCTAGTCCTATACCATATATATATGTAAGTCCTATTTCTACTCTTTTTTCTCTAGGTAAATCTACTCCTGCTATACGAGCCATATTTTTTAGCACCTCCGTTATAAATTTAATTATTATTATTTTCCCTAAAAGAATATTTAAAGGTGAAATGCATTGGAAAGGTCCAATCTTTAAATTTCCTTTAAGACTATATATAAACACAAATCTTTAAAATTTATAAACTTTAAAAGTTTACAGCCGCTTTAAATATTTGTGCCAATATCAAAATATAGTTTTAATTAACCTTGTCTTTGTTTGTGTTTTGGGTTTTCGCATATTACCCTTATAACACCTTTTCTTTTAATTACTTTGCATTTGTCGCATATTTTTTTAACTGATGGTCTTACTTTCACTTTAATACACCCCCCATGATAATTTAATGAATAGTGCATAATGAATAGTGAATAATTGGGTTACATTATTTTCTATTTCTCATTATCTATTCAAATTCTATTTTTTCTAATGAATAATTAATATTTTTTTCATTATTAATTATTCATTATTCTTCATTCATTATTTTTATTTTGCTCTCCATGTAATTCTTCCTCTTGTTAAGTCATATGGTGACAACTCTACTTTTACTTTGTCTCCTGGTAGTATTTTTATGTAGTTCATTCTTAACTTTCCAGAGATATGAGCTAATATTTGATGTCCATTTTCAAGTTCTACTTTAAAATTTGTATTTGGAAGTGTTTCTACAACAGTTCCATCAACTTCTATAACATCTTCTTTTGCCATTTTTTCCTCCATTTTTTCTATTAGAATTTATACATATTTTACCAATATGCATATAATAGCTTTTATAGTATATAATAAATTTACAATAATGTCAATATTTCTGGCTCATTTTCTGTAATTAATATTGTATTTTCGTAATGTGCTGCGTTACTTCCATCTTCACTTATTATTGTCCATCCATCATCTAACTCTAAAATACCATCTTTTCCATATATAACCATTGGCTCTATTGCTAGTGTCATACCTGGTTCTAGCCTTACTCCTCTTCCTGCTTTTCCATAGTTTGGTATACCTGGGTCTTCATGCATACTTCTTCCTATTCCATGTCCTTGAAATTCCTTTACCACGCTAAATCCATTTTTTTCTATATATTCTCCTATACTATGTGATATATCTCCTAATCTGTTTCCTTTCTTTGCATATTTTATTCCTTCAAAGAAAGCTTGTTTTGTTACATCTATTAATCTTTTTGTTTCTTTGTCTATATTCCCTACTATATATGTTCTTGCACAATCTCCATTGAAACCATCTTTTAATGCAACTAGATCTATACTTACTATATCTCCTTCTTTTAAAATAACTTTTTTTGAAGGTATTCCATGTATTACTTCATCATTTACTGATGCACATATTGAACCTGGAAATGCAGGTACTCCTTTCACTCCACTTGGATATCCTTTTTCTGCTGGAACCCCGCCCATTTTCTCTTATTACATTTTCAGCAATTTTATCTAGCTCCCATGTTGATATTCCTGGCTTTATTGCTTCTTCTACTGCTTTTTGTGCAAGCGCTGCTATCTTACATGCTTCTCTCATTTTTTCTATTTCTTGTTTTGATTTTATTGTTACCATATCTATTACTCCATTTCTTTAAAATCTAAATTATATTATAGCATAAAAACTAGAAAAAATAAACATTTTTTCTAGTTTTTATTAATTTCATTTATGCTATATTATTTGTACTCTTTAGTTACAAATTCTATTAGTAGTTTATGCTATCTATCATATCTTATTCTTTATTTACTTTTTTACATACCAAATATGCTTATTGCAGTACCTCTAACAGCACCATCCACTCCACTTGCTGTAATTTTTATTATATCGCCAGCAGATACCTTTTCTTTATGTTCATAATAACTACTTGGCGTTAAATTTATTGTATCTACGATGGAATCATTAATTTGAATTGTTCTTTCTAGATATGATCCCCTTCCTGCTTCTTCTAAACATATTAAAACATCCATATCTTTTAATATATTAATAATAAGATAATCTTTATCTGCTCCTCCTTCACAAGTAAAATATTCATTATTAGACGAATGTCCCTGTGAAGAGGCTTGCCCCTGTGATAATACCCAAGAAGTTATTACTCCTAGTACATTTGCTTTTAATTCATTGTGTTTATTTTCTATTGTAATTTTCACTCCATTTATGCTTGCTAGTTGTAAGTTATCATTTATTTCAAATTCATATGGGTAATCTTTTAATTTTGTATATATTGAAGTTGGTTCTTCTCCTACTTCATATTTTTTACTTGCTATTTGACTTTTTTCTGTTACATAGTCTATTTCATTATCTTCTTTTAGCACAATAGATAGTTCTTTTAATGTTGGCATTTTTTGTTTCTCTGTATAACTATTCATTTGTGCTGTTGTTATTTTTAAATTTATTTTTTCTGTTGCCGTTTGCTTATTTGTTTCTTCTTTTGCATGTTTTGCTTTATTTAATATTCCTCCCTCTCCTATTCCTAAGCTTATTGCTATACTTGCTATTATTATTAATAATATAATTGTAATTACAAGTGAAATTAGTGTTATCCCTCTTTTATTTTTTAATACTTGTTTCATATTATATCACTCCCTCTTTTGTTTATCTCTCATTGAGACTTTTTATGATTTTATCACATAATGAGATAAAAAACAATACTTCATTTTGAGATTTTATATTATATTGTATGAGGAGTGAAACATATGTTACGATTAAGAGATTTAAGAGAAGATAATGACTATACTCAAGCTCAAATAGCCGATTTTTTAAATTGCAAACAAAATACCTACCAACAATATGAAAGTGAAAAAAGACAAATATCTATAGAGCTACTAAAAAAACTTGCTTTGCTATATGGAACTTCTATAGATTATATTGTTGGGCTAACAAATGAATATAGTGCATATCCTCGTATATAAAAAATAGTAACTAATACAACTTAATATGTTTATTAGTTACTATTTTTTATATGCAAATATTTGTACTTTTTTCTTTCTATATATTTATTTACTAATTCTATAAGTTCGTATGCTGTTTTTATTTGTGCTCCGTTACTTCTTTATTTGCTACATACTCATCATAATAGTCACTATTTTCTTTTATTATATTTGCTTGTTTTATTCTCTTTCCTATCGTTCTTGGAAATATCTCTCTACTTCTTTTGCCACATCTTCTGATGTTTTTCCTGAGTGGATATTTAGCTTTACTGAGTATAGTAGGTCTTTTTCTTTATAATAATATATTAAATCCGCTGATGTTTTTTTGTATACTTCTAGTCTTTCTTTTACGGTTTCTAGTTTGTCATCTTCTCGTTGTTCTAATTTTTCTCCACATTTATCACATATTCCTTCTCTTTTTGGCTTTTTGAATTCTAGGTTATATACTTCACGACAATGCCTATTAACACATACTATTCTATTTGTTATTCTCTCTATTATATCTTCATCTGTTAATGCAAGTTCTAGCGCCATATCTACTTTTTGATGTTTTTCATTTAAAAATCTATCTAATTCTTTTGCTTGTGCTTTTGTTCTAGGGAATCCATCTAATATTACACCGTTTTCACAGTCTTTTTCTGATAACCTTTTTTCTACAAGTTTTATCGCAAGTTCATCTGGTACTAAGTTTCCTTTTGATATATATCTTTCTATTTCTTCCCCTATTTTACCTGCATTTTTTACATAGCTTCTAAATAAATCTCCACTTGAAATATGTACTATTCCTAATTCTTCTGATAACATTTTGCCTACTGTTCCTTTTCCTGAACCTGGTTTTCCCAACATTATTATATACATTTATATCACTCCAATCCTTTTATTTTCAATATTTCTCCATCATTATTTAGTGCATACCATACTGCTTCAAGTTCTTCTTCATGTAATATTTAACCATGCATCTAAAAGTTTCTTTTGTCTATTTGGTAATTTACCTTTTAATATTTTACCTTTTATTGTAATAGACATTTCATATTAATTATATTTTATATGTATATGTGGTTCATTATGATGCCCACCAATTTCTCTATACATGTATGTTATTATTCTAAAAAGTTGTGAAATTATAGGCATTTATCTACCTTCTCTATTATAGCATTATAAATTTCCTTTTTCAATAATTTGATTTTATTAGATTTAAAATTTCTTGATTTTAATTATTTGAATAAAAGTAACTACTGAATTATAAACTTAACTAAAAAATGGATGCATGTGCATCCATTTTTTATTGCTTATTTTTATTCTAAGAATCCTTTGTAATGTCTCATTACTAATTGTGATTCTAGTTGTTGTACTGTTTCTAGAGCTACACCAACTACGATTAATATTGATGTTCCTCCAAATGCTAAGTTTAATGTTGTAAACCTTAATAGCATTGGTATTACTGCTATTACTGATAAGAATATTCCACCAAATAATGTTATTTTTGATATTATTGATGATAAGTATTCTGTTGTTGGTTTTCCAGCTCTTATTCCTGGTATGAATCCACCATTTTTCTTTATGTTGTTTGATACTTCTGCTGGATTAAATGTAGCATAAGTATAGAAATATGTGAACCCTAGTATTAATAGTAAGTACACTATTGCATTTGCTATTGAATACCCTACTGGAATATTTGATGTTGATGTTGCAATTGAGAATTTATATACTCCTGCCCAGAAACCTGTTTTTGTAGCTATGTCACTTACAAACATTTGAATAATCATTGCTGGAAATGTCATAAAGCTACTTGCAAAGATTACTGGCATTACACCTGCCATTACAAGTTTTAATGGTATATGTGTGTTTTGTGCTCCTACCATTTTTCTTCCTACAACTCTTTTTGAATATTGTACTGGTACTCTACGTTCAGCTTGTTGTACAAATACAACACCTGCTACTAATACGATTGCACCTATTATTATTCCTATTGCAGTAAGAAGTCCTGTTGTTGAAAAACCAACTGCTGTGAATATTAAATTCCATATTGTTGTTACTGCACTTGGAAGTCCTGCTATAATACCAACAAATATAATTACTGATATTCCATTACCAATTCCTTTATTTGTTATTTGATCTCCAAGCCACATTAATATTGCTGTTCCTGCCATTAATGAAATAACTACTGTTAAACCTGTTATAAATTCTGAATTTATGAATATTCCTGAATTTTTATATGATAGGTATATTCCTAAACCTTCTACTAATGCTAGTACTACTGTAAGCATTTTTGTATAACGATTTATTTTGCTTCTTCCTTCTTCTCCACCTTCTTTTGTTAATCTTTCTAGTGCTGGTATTACCATTGCTAGTAATTGAATAACAATTGAAGCTGTGATATATGGGCTTATTGACATTGCAAATATAGATAACCTTGAGAAGGCTCCACCAGAAATTAAGTCTATTAATGACCCTATTCCTTGCCCACTAAAAGCTTCTGCTAACTGAAATGAATCTACTCCAGGTACAGTTATATAACATCCTAATCTAAACACTACTATTAGAATTAATGTATACATTAATTTCTTTCTAACGTCTGGTGTCTTTAAAGCATTTTTTAATGTTTTAAACAACTAAATCACCTCTGTCTTTCCACCTAAAGCTTCGATTGTTTCTTTAGCTTTTTTAGTGAATCTTACAGCTTTAACAGTTAATTTTTTATCTAAAGTACCTGTTGCAAGGATTACTATTCCATCATTTGCTTTTGAAATGATTCCATCTGCTATTAGGCTCTCAGCTGTAACTTCTTCTGTTGTAGCTTTATTAAGCATTGTTAAAGTTACTTCTGTGTAGTTTTTAGCGTGTATATTTGTAAATCCTCTTTTTGGTAATCTTCTATATAATGGTGTTTGACCACCTTCAAATCCACGTCTAACTCCGCCACCTGATCTTGCTTTTTGTCCTTTATGACCTCTACCAGATGTTTTTCCTAGACCTGAACCCATTCCACGTCCTACTCTTTTTTTACTTTCTGTTTTTTGTGCTGGTTTTAATTCGTCTAATTTCATTTCTGAGATTACACCTCCTTGTTTTATTTGTCAAGGGACACACCTTGCCTTTTAGTCACTCCACTTGGGCAGAAGGAATATCCCCTCCCCTTGTGATTTAGTGTTCAAAAGCTTACGTGTTCTCCTTAATTATATTATATCTTCTACTTTTTTTCCTCTTTTTTTAGCTACTTGTTCTATTGTTTGCATTTTCTTTAATCCTTCTATTGTAGCATATACTACGTTTCTTGGATTGTTTGTTCCTAGTACTTTTGTACGAATATCTTTGTATCCTGCAAGTTCTAGAACTGGTCTTACACTACCACCTGCTATAAGTCCTGTACCTTCTGCTGCTGGTTTTAGCATTACTGTAGCACTACCAAATTTACCAAGGTATTCATGTGGTATTGTTGTTCCTACTACTGGAACTTCTATTAAATTCTTTTTAGCTTCTTCTATTGCTTTTTTGATTGCGTCTGGAACTTCTGCTGCTTTTCCGTTACCAACACCAATGTGTCCAGCTTCGTCTCCAACTACAACTACAGCACTAAATCTGAATGTTCTACCACCTTTAACAACTTTTGCAACTCTGTTAATAGCAACTACTTTTTCTTTTAATTCAGATGTATTTTCTGTTTGCACTTTTATTTTCCTCCTTTTCCTCTATCTTGTTTGAGTTTCTGTCGGGGACACATCTTTCCCCTAGGTATTCCTTTAAGGACAAGATATGTCCCGCGCTGGGTACCTCTATTATTCTAGAATTCTAATCCTGCTTCTCTTGCAGCTTCTGCTAATTCTTTTACTACTCCGTGGTATACATATCCACCTCTGTCGTAAACAACATTTTTTATATTTTTTTCTAAAGCTCTTTTTGCAATTAAAGCTCCTACTTCTTTTGCTGCTTCTTTATTTGCATGCTTTGTTTTTATTTCTTTATCAAGTGTTGATGCACTTACTAATGTAGTTTGCTTAACATCATCTACTATTTGTACAAATAAGTTTTTGTTACTTCTATATACACATAGTCTTGGACATTCTGTTGTTCCACTTATTTTTCTACGAACTCTAATATGTCTTCTTTCTCTTGTAAGCTTTCTATCTGTTTTAGTAATCATTTTTTACTCCTTTCTTAGCATATGTCAGGGGACACACCTTACTCTTTTGTCACTCCCACTTGGGCAGAAGGAATTTCCCCTCCCCTTGTGAATTAGTGTTCAAATAGCTATAGTGTTCTCCTTTTTAACTATTATTTTTTACCAGCTTTACCTTCTTTTCTTCTAATATGTTCATCAGAATATTTAATACCTTTTCCATGGTAAACTTCTGGTGGTCTTTTTGTTCTTACAACTGCTGCTGTTTGACCAACTACTTCTTTATCTATTCCTCTTACTATAATTGTGTTTGCATTTGGAACTTCAAATGTAATTCCTTCTGGAGCATCCATTTCTACTGGATGAGAATATCCTAAATTCATTACTAATTTTTTTCCTTGTAATTGTGCTCTATATCCAACACCAACTATTTGTAATTCTTTTTTGTATTCGTTTAGAACACCTTCTATCATGTTATGTATTAATGTTCTTGTTAATCCATGTAAACTTCTATTTTCTGGTTCATCATTTGGTCTTGTTACTGTTATAACATTTCCATCTATTGAAACAGTCATATTTTTATGAATTTCTCTTTCTAATGTTCCTTTAGGTCCTTTTACTGTTAAGTGCATACCATCTAATTTTACTTCTACACCTTCTGGTACAGTAATAGGTTTGTTTCCTATTCTTGACATTTTAGTTTTCCCTCCTTCTTTCAGACGTCGGATGTCAGAGGTCTAAAGTCGGACATCTCTATCCTTCCTTCTTCTCTTTCTTCCACTATTCTTCTATATTTATTATTCTAATTTCAATCTTCTGTCTTATGACTTCCAACTTCTATATTACCAAACGTATGCTAGGACTTCTCCTCCTAAACCTTCAGCTCTTGCTTGTTTATCTGTTTTTATTCCTTTTGATGTAGATATTAAAGCAATTCCTAAACCATTTAGTACTTGTGGTAATTCATCTTTAGATGCATATACTCTTAATCCTGGTTTGCTAATTCTTTTTATTCCATCGATTACTCTAGCACCTTTTTCATCATATTTTATTGTTATTCTGATAACTCCTTGTGTATCATCTTTTACTTCTTCAAATGATTTTATATATCCTTCTTCAAATAATATTTTAGCTATTGCTTTTTTCATATTTGATGCTGGTATATCAACTGTTTTATGTTTTGAACTGTTTGCATTTCTTATTCTTGTTAGCATATCTGCTATTGGATCAGTTGTGTTCATTAACTTTTTTCCCTCCTTTTCTGTTTGGAAGTTGGAGGTTGGATGTTGAATTACTGGTAAATTCTTAGAAGGAATTCCCATATTTCAACTTCTAACTTCTAACTTCTATTCTACCAACTTGCTTTCTTAACTCCTGGTATTTCACCTTTATGTGCTAATTCTCTAAAGCATACACGGCATATACCAAATTTTCTAATATAAGCATGTGGTCTTCCACAAATTTTACATCTATTGTATTCTCTTGTCTTATATTTTTGTTCTCTTTGTTGTTTTACTTTTAAAGACTTCTTAGCCATTGGCTTTCTCCTTTCTTCTGTCGGATATCAAAACTTGAAGTTGGTGGTCGGAAGTCCAAATTTGAGTCCAGAGGTCGGAGGTATGAGATCAGAAATATAAGTAAATTCTTCGAAGAAATTGCTTATATTCTGACTTCTGTCTTCTGACTTCTGTCTTCTATTCTGACTTCTGATTTTTGTCTTCTATTCTGACTTCTGACTTCTATCTTCTATGCTTTAAAAGGCATTCCTAATAATGTTAGTAATTCTCTTGCTTCTTCGTCTGTTTTTGCTGTTGTAACGAAGATTATATCCATACCTCTTACTTTATCTACTTTGTCATATTCAATTTCAGGGAATATTAATTGTTCTTTAATACCCATAGAGTAATTTCCTCTACCATCAAATGAATTTTTTGATACTCCTCTAAAATCTCTAACTCTTGGAAGTGCTACATTAAATAGTTTGTATGCAAAATCATACATTTTTCCACTTCTTAATGTAACTTTACATCCCATATTTACACCTTCTCTTATTTTAAAAGCAGCTATAGCTTTTTTTGCTTTTGTTATAATTGGTGATTGACCTGTAATTAATTTTATATCGTTCATAGCATTTTCTAATGATTTTGGATTGTCTTTTATATCTCCTAAACCAATGTTTAAAACTACTTTTTCTAATTTTGGAACTTCCATTATAGATTTATAGTTAAACTTTTTCATCATTGCTGGAACTACTTCGTTTATGTATTGTTCTTTTAATGTTTCCATGGTCTATGTTTTCCTCCTTTTCTTTAAATGTCAGGGAACACTCATTACCTTTTAACACTCATTCTTCTAGTTCCTGATGGTAACACATCTTTTCTTATGGTCATTGCTTCTGTGACAAGATATGTCCCCGTGCAGGGTTTAGGTTCTTAAAATCCTATCCCCTCCCCTTGTGAATTAGTGTTCAAATGGCTTTAGTGTAATCCTGATTATTTTATTTTTGCGTTGCATTTTTTACAAACACGTACTTTTTGATCTTTTTCTATTTCATAACCAATTCTTGTAGCTTTTCCGCATTTTGGACAAACTACATTTACTTTGCTTGAGTGAATAGCGCATTCTACTGGTATTATTCCGCCTTCTTCTCCTTGTTTTCTTGGTTTAACATGTTTTTTTCTTATATTAATACCTTTTACTATTATTTTTTCTGTTTTTGGTATTACTTCTAATACTTCTCCTGTTTTACCTTTATCATTTCCTGATAAAACTTTAACATTATCACCTTTTTTTATTTTCATTTTTATTTTTCACCTCTTCTTTTCTTCATTTTAAGGTTTCTTAATTTCATTTTAGCTAGTCAGAAGTAGCCTTTTCTAAGGTATACAAGTTTACTTTGCTTACTTGCATCTTTAATCCGTATTTTTATAACTCCTTATTAGTCGTTATAAACTAATGGCTTAAAGAACCTCTGGAGCTAATGATAATATTTTCATATAATCTTTATCTCTTAATTCTCTTGCAACAGGCCCAAATATACGAGTTCCTTTTGGGTTTTTATCTTCTTTTATTATAACTGCTGCATTTTCATCAAATCTTACATATGATCCATCTGCTCTTCTTATTGGTTTTACTGTTCTTACTACTACTGCTTTTACAACATCACCTTTTTTTACAACTCCGCCTGGTGTTGCTGATTTAACAGAAGCAACTATAACGTCTCCAACTCTAGCATATTTTCTATATGAACCACCTAAACATCTAATGCACATTATTTCTTTCGCACCAGTATTATCAGCTACTTTTAATATAGTTTGTTGTTGTACCATTTTTAGCTGGCCTCCTTTTCTTTTTATATGTCAGGGGACACCCCTTACCTATTGGTCACTTCCACTTGGGCAGAAGGAATATCCCCTCCCCTTATGAATTAGTGTTCAAATAGCTATAGTTTTATCCTCTTTACTTTTTATTATTTTATTATTGCCTTTTCTACTATTTTTACAAGTCTGAATCTTTTATCTTTTGATAAAGGTCTTGTTTCCATTACTTCTACTTTATCTCCGATTCCACATTCATTATTTTCGTCATGAGCTTTTAATGTATATGTTCTTTTTTGAATTTTTCCATATGTTTTGTTTTTCTCACTTGTTTCTACTGCTACAACTATTGTTTTATCCATTTTATTTGATTTAACAATTCCTGTATAAGTTTTACGAAGATTTCTTTCTTCCATGATTTATGAATCTCCTTTCCTTTCTAGTTTGGAAGTTGGAGGTTGGATTTTAGGGTCATTTCTCCAAAGTATTTGCCCTAGTTCTAACTTCTAACTTCTATCTGCTAATTTTCTTTGTGTTAATATTGTATTTATTCTTGCAATGTCTTTCTTAACTTCTTTTATTTTCATAGGATTATCTAATCCATTTGTTGCTAAACTAAATCTTAATTTGAATAGCTCTGATTTTAATTCTCCTAATTCTTTTTCTAGTTCTGGTGAAGACATTTCTTTTATTTTATTTATCTTCATCTTATTCACCACCTACTTCAGTTTCTTTTTTTACAAACTTAGTTTTTACAGATAGTTTCATTGAAGCAAGTCTTAGTGCTTCTCTTGCAGTTTCCTCTGGTACTCCTGCTATTTCGAACATTACTCTACCTGGTTTTATAGCTGCTACCCAGTACTCTACGGCACCTTTACCTTTACCCATACGAGTTTCAGCTGGTTTTTTTGTTATTGGTTTGTCTGGGAAGATTTTTATCCAAACCTTTCCACCTCTTTTTATATAACGAGTCATAGCAACACGGGCTGATTCTATTTGGTTTGTTGTAATTAACCCTGCTTCTATTGATTGAAGTCCGTATTCACCATCTGATACGAAATTCCCTCTTGTTGCTTTTCCTCTGTTTCTACCTTTTTGTTGTTTTCTATATTTGGTTCTTTTTGGCATTAATGGCATTATTTGTCTCCTCCTTCCACTTGTTTCTTAGCTGGAAGAACTTCTCCTTTATATATCCAAACTTTTACACCGATTTTTCCATATGTTGTATCTGCTTCTGCAAATCCATAGTCAATATCAGCTCTTAATGTTTGAAGTGGTATTGTTCCTTCTTTATAGAATTCAGTTCTAGCCATGTCTGCTCCACCTAATCTTCCAGATACTGCAGTTTTAATTCCTAAAGCACCTGCTTTCATAGTTTTTTGCATACATTGTTTCATAGCTCTTCTGAATGAAATTCTTCTTTCTAGTTGTCCTGCGATGTTTTCTGCAACTAATTGTGCATTTGTATCAACATCTTTAACTTCAACTATATTTAAGTTTACTTCTTTTCCTATCATTTTTTGTAATTCATTTTTTAAGTTTTCTGCTAAGTTTCCACCTTTACCAATTACTAATCCTGGTTTTGCAGTGTTAACATTAACTTTTACAAATTTAGCAGTTCTTTCAATTTCTATTTTTGAAATTCCACTAACATATAATTTTTTCTTAACATATTCACGGATTTTGTGATCTTCTACTAGGTAGTTAGCAAAATCTTTTTTATTTGCATACCATTTTGAGTCCCAGTCTTTTATTACACCAACTCTTAATCCATGTGGATCCATTTTTTGTCCCATGTCTTATTTTCCTCCTTTTTTCAATGTCAAGGATTACTTTACATTTTTACACTTTATTTTTAGTGCCTAAATTGTTTTAGTATGTCCCTTTTATTATTCTCTTTCCTTTAATTTTATTGTTATATGACTTGTTCTTTTACGAATTCTAACTGCTGAACCTTTTGCTGCTGGTCTTATTCTTTTTAATGTTGGACCTTGGTTTGCATATATTTCAGCTACATATAATTTTTCATGTGTCATATTATGGTTATTTTCAGCATTTGCTATCGCTGATTTTAATAATTTTTCTATTATTTCAGATGCAGCTTTTGGTGTAAATTTAACTGTTGCTAAAGCTTCGTCAACATTTTTACCTCTTATTAAATCTGCTACTATTTTAACTTTTCTTGATGAAATTCTAGCATATTTAAGTGTTGCTACTGCTTCTGGTATTATAACTTCTTGGTTTTCCACGTTTTTTCCCTCCTTGTTTGATTGGATGTCAGAAATTCAAATTTATTTCTAACTTTTTTTGTGTTTTACTCTATCTTGTTTAATCTCCTGACGTGGGCACATCTTTCTCTAAGTTCATTCCTTCTGCGATAAGATATGCCCTACGCGGTGTATCACTATTATTTATTTTTTAGTTGTTTTTTCTCCTGCATGACCTTTGAAAGTTCTTGTTGGAGCAAATTCTCCTAATTTATGACCTATCATCTCTTCTGTTATATAAACAGGTACATGTTTTCTACCATCATGAACAGCTATTGTGTGTCCTACCATTTGAGGGTATATAGTAGAAGCTCTTGACCATGTTTTTAATACTTCTTTAGCTCCTGTTTCGTTCATTGCTTCAATTCTCTTCATTAATTCTGGTGCAACGAATGGAGTTTTTTTGCTTGATCTTGACATGTTTTATTTGCCTCCTTCTTATTTTCTTCTCTTAACTATCATTTTGTTTGATTGTTTATTTTTCTTTCTTGTCTTGTATCCTAGAGCTGGTTTACCCCAAGGTGTCATTGGTCCTGCGTGTCCTACTGGTGCTCTACCTTCACCACCACCATGTGGGTGATCTACTGGGTTCATTACAGAACCTCTAACTGTTGGACGTATTCCCATATGTCTTGTTCTTCCTGCTTTACCTATTTTTACGTTTTCATGGTCTGTGTTTCCAACTGTTCCGATTGTTGCTCTACATCTTGCTAGAACTAATCTCATTTCTCCTGATGGAAGTCTTACGTGAGCATATTTTCCTTCTTTAGCCATTAATTGAGCTTCTTGCCCTGCTGCTCTAACCATTTTTCCACCTTGACCTGGGTTTAGTTCGATATTGTGTATTAATGTACCTACTGGTATGCTTTCGATTGGCATACAGTTTCCTGGTTTTATATCAACTTTTTGTCCTGATACTACTTTATCTCCATCTGTTAACCCTACTGGTGCTAATATGTAAGATTTTGTTCCATCTTCATATTCGATTAATGCGATATTGGCACTTCTGTTTGGATCATATTCAATTCCTATTACAGTAGCTGTCATATCATCTTTGTTTCTTTTAAAATCAATTATTCTATATTTTTGTCTATTTCCTCCACCTTGATGTCTTACTGTTATTCTACCATATGAGTTTCTTCCTGCTTTTTCTTTCTTTACTGTTAGTAAAGATTTTTCAGGAGTTTTCTTTGTTATTTCATCAAATGTAGAAACTGTCATGTTTCTTAGTGATGGAGTTGTTGGTCTAAAATGTTTCATTCCCATTTTGTTTTTCTCTCCTTTTAATTTTATTTAGTAGATTTTTTCCTGCTCTACTTACAGATATTCTTTGTTTTCCGAGTTATTTCTCGATAACTTTATCTTTCTTCTCTTTTCCTATAACTAAGCACCCATAAATTCATCTATTGAATCTTTGTATTTCTTAGTCATTTTTGTAGTTTTTCCGCCTTTTCCAAGATATGTTTTTTCTCCTGGGTTTGTATCGATTGTTACGATTGCTTTTTTCCAGTCTGATGTTTTTCCTTCATATCTTCCCATTCTTTTTGTTTTACCTTTTACACTAACTGTGTTTACTTTTAATACTTTTACTTCAAATAGTTTTTCTACTGCGTTTGCAATATCAACTTTTGTAGCTTTTTTGTTTACTTCGAAAGTATATTTACCTTCTTGCATACTATCATTACTTTTTTCTGTTATAACAGGTGCTATTATTATATCTTCTGGTCTCATCTATGCGTACACCTCCTCTAATTTTTTAACAGTGTCTAGAGTTACTACTAAGTTTTTATATTTTAATAAATCATATACATTTATTGTATTTACTAATGTAGTTTTAACTCCTTCAATGTTTCTAGCAGATTTTTGAACGTTTTCGTTCTTTTCTGGTAATAACATTAATGTTTTACCTTCTACTTTTAAATTGTTTAATACTTTTACCATTTCTTTAGTTTTTATTTCTTTCATTTCTAAAGAATCTACAACTACTAATTCGTTTTCTAATACTTTTGAACTTAATACTGATTTAACAGCAAGTCTTCTTTCTTTCTTATTAACTGTGTAGTAGTATGAACGTGGTTTTGGTCCTAAAGCTATACCACCTTTTATCCATTGTGGAGCTCTTATAGAACCTTGTCTTGCTCTACCTGTTCCTTTTTGTCTCCATGGCTTTCTTCCACCACCACGAACTTCACTTCTTGTTTTTGTATTTTGTGTACCTTGTCTTTGATTTGCTAAAAAGTTAACTAATACGCTATGTACTACAGCTTCATTTGGTTCTATTCCAAATATTTCTTCTTTTAATTCTACTTCGCTAACTTTCTTTCCTTCTATATTATATACATCTATTTTAGGCATTTACTTCTTCCTCCTTCCTTACGCTTTTACACTCATTTTTATTTTTAAGATAGCTCCTTTAACTCCTGGAACACTACCTTTTACTAATATTACATTTTTGTCTAGGTCAACAGCTACTACATCTAAGTTTTGGATTGTAACTGTTTGTCTTCCCATATGTCCTGGTAATTTTTTACCTTTGAAAACTCTACCTGGAGTTGATGTTGGTCCCATTGAACCTGGTCTTCTGTGATACATTGAACCATGTCCCATTGGTCCTCTACTTTGTCCATGTCTTTTTATAACACCTTGGAATCCTTTTCCTTTAGATGTTCCTTGGATATCAACGCTGTCTCCTACTGCGAATACGTCAGCTTTTAACTCGTCTCCTACTTTTAAACCTTCTAAAGAATCTAATCTGAATTCTCTTAAATGTTTTTTAGGTGTTATGTTTGCTTTTTCATAGTGTCCTTTTACTGGTTTGTTTACTTTGTTTATTTTTACATCTCCGAAACCTAATTGTACGGCATCATAACCGTCTGTTTCTACTGTTTTAATTTGTGCTATAACACATGGTCCTGCTTCTATAGCTGTTACTGGAATAACTTTTCCTGTTTCATCAAATATTTGTGTCATTCCAATTTTCTTTCCTATTATTGCTTTTTTCATTTTTCTATTTTCCTCCTAACTATTGGCTGGTTTAAGATGTGTGATGTCAGATGTTGAATTTTAGTAATTTATTTGAAGAAATTACTTTATCTTGTAACTTCTTTTTTTTCTGACTTTCATCTTCTAATTTTCCAGCTTGGTTTTATGTCGGTGTGCAGTTATCATATATGAGAAAACATATTTGTTTTCCATCTTCTGACTTCTGTCTTCTGACTTTTTAAATTATAATTTTATTTCTATATCAACACCAGCTGGTAAATCAATTTTCATTAAACTATCAACTGTTTTTTGTGTTGGATAAAGAATGTCAATAACTCTTTTATGTGTTCTCATTTCAAATTGTTCTCTTGAATCTTTGTGTTTGTGTGGAGAACGTAAGATTGTTACGATTTCTTTTTCTGTTGGTAATGGAATAGGTCCAGATACTTTTGAGCCATTTCTTTTAGCAGTTTCTACTATTTGAGCAGCAGACTTTTCTATAAGTTCGGCATCATAAGCCTTTAATCTTATTCTCATTTTCTCACTTCCTACTTTGTTTGATGTTGCCATTATTTTTTCCTCCTTTTCTAATGTCAGGATTCTTGCTTTAACTTTTGTTCACTTTTATTTGACTTTAGGTATATTTCCTTGTCTTATGTATAAGTGTTCAAGTAGCTTTAGCATTTTCCTGTTTTAAACTTTTTTGGTCGGAAGTTTTAAACGCACCCTGGTGTTTCTTTTATTCCCATTATAAAACCCAATGATTGCATGAATAATCTTGGGATAAGTGCTTTTAATTTTATAAAACTTACCGCCTGGTCTAAGCCATGACATACTCCATAGAAGTTCCCTCCATTCCTTAGTTCCCTAAGGATGTAGCCACATTCTACTTCATCGCTTTGTTTACATGCTTTTATTATTATACAACGCTTATAGCCGTATGTCAATGGGTATTTCACTTTTTTTATATTTTCTCTTGTTTTATTACATATATTGTTGTATAATTCTTATAAATTTAAAAATACTTATATTAGTTATAAGTGATGGAAAGGAAGGTCATTTATTATGAAAAATATATTAATAAAAGATTTATATAGAAATACTGATATGTATTCTGAAAAGGAAATTAAAGTTTCTGGTTGGGTAAAAACTGTTAGGGATTCAAAGACTTTCGGTTTCATAGAGTTAAATGATGGTTCTTTTTTTAAGAATGTACAAATTGTTTTTGATAATAACCTAAGTAATTTTGACGATATTTGTAAATTATCTATTAGTTCTTCAATTATTGTTAAAGGCACACTTGTAATTACTAAAAATGCTAAGCAACCTTTTGAAATAAAAGCAAGTGATATTGAAGTTTTTAATATAGCTGATAGTGATTACCCACTTCAAAAGAAAAGACATACTTTTGAATATTTAAGAACAATTTCATACTTACGTCCTAGAACAAATACTTTTAACGCTGTTTTTAGAGTTCGTAGTGTTCTTTCATATGCTATACACAAGTTCTTCCAAGAAAGAGGTTTTGTGTATGTTCATACACCACTTATCACTTCTAGTGACTGTGAAGGTGCTGGCGAAATGTTTACAGTTTCAACTCTAGATTTAGAAAATGTTCCTAAAAATGAGGACGGAAGTGTTGATTATTCTAAAGATTTCTTTGGTAAAAATTCTCATCTAACAGTTAGTGGTCAATTAGATGTTGAAAACTATGCTTTTGCTTTTAGAAATGTTTATACTTTTGGGCCAACTTTTAGAGCTGAAAATTCTAATACTGTAAAACATGCTGCTGAATTTTGGATGATTGAGCCTGAAATTTGTTTTGCTAACCTAGAAGATGATATGGATTTAGCTGAAGACATGATTAAATATATAATTTCATATGTTTTAGAAAATGCTCCTGAAGAAATGGAATTTTTTGATAAGTTCATAGCTCCTGGTTTATTAGAAAGATTAAATAATGTTATTAATTCTGAATTTGGAAGAATAAGTTATACTGATGCCATAAAAGAACTTGAGAAAAATAATGATAACTTTGAATATAAAGTTACTTGGGGCACAGATATTCAAACAGAACATGAAAGATATTTAAGTGAAGTAATATTTGGAAAACCTGTATTTGTTACAGATTACCCAAAAGAAATAAAAGCTTTTTATATGAAGCAAAATCCAGATGGTAAGACAGTTGCAGCAACAGACCTTTTAGTTCCTGGTATTGGTGAATTAATTGGTGGTAGTCAAAGAGAAGATGACATAGAAAAACTACGTGCTAGAATAAAAGAACTTGGATTAAACGAAGAAGATTATTGGTGGTATTTAGATTTACGTAGATTTGGAAGTAGTGAACATGCAGGTTTCGGTTTAGGTTTTGAAAGAATGATGATGTATTTAACTGGAATGCAAAACATTCGTGATGTTATACCTTTCCCTAGAACACCTAAGAATTGCGAATTCTAGATATTAACATATTTTTATTTTCTAATTATGTAATAAAAATAGAGAGTATTCTACCTTTATACTGGTAAAATATTCTCTATTTTTTATTAATGTTTCTTCATATCTATTATCATTCTTTTATTTTCTGCACTTTTATATAATGTAATAATTATATATGCTAAGAATATATAAAACATTGTGAAAAACATTTCAAAAAGCCAATATACAATTTTGTTTTCTGTTATTACTTCTTTTTTTCATCAGTAATAAACTTTAATGTTATAAGTTCTCTTCCACCTTGTGTATTTATTGTTATATTATTCATGTTTTGAATTATTATAATATCTTCTATATAAAGAGTTACTTGTATTTTATCATATACTAAGCATATTCCTTCTGTATAAATACTTTCATATTCAATATCAGTATCAAGGACATTTATAATAAGCTCATTATATTCTATATTATTAATTCCGTCATACCAAATATGTTTAACAGTTTTAATATAGTTTTTGCTTATATCCTTATCGTTTTTATAACTTTTTAATTCCAATAGTGGAATAACTAAAACACATAATATTAATCCTATAATTATAGTATAAATTGTAAAGTTCCTTACCCTTTTTCTTTCTCTTAGTTTAACATCTTCATTAAAAACTAATTTCCGTTTTTCCATATTGTCTTCTCTCCTTTTTTACATCAAAAAATTTTTTAATATATTTTACTTATTCATAAGTGCATTATATTATATAATACTATTTTTTTCAATCACTCTACACATGTATTTTGTTTAGTCTTTAAAGTATACACTAACATAAAAATATGACTACAACTATTATTTTACTCTACTCTAATTATAATTGATGTATAATTCTTTAATTATCATTTGCTTTTGTATCAAATTTAGTTTTAATATGCAAAAAGAGAAGCCCGACTCTGAATGTCTGGCTTCTCTTTTTGGTTCTGATCTTGAACCATTTTCCACTCCTTTAATGGAGTTTCCCATCCTGGTTAAGCTCCAGGTAGCTTTTTTCTTTTTTATATACCCTGTGTTACCTGTTTCCCGTGGTCGCCTCTTCGTGCGCCCCCTTGGACTAACTAGGTTTTTCTTTCCGCCCTTTGCGGTTCTTTATAAGAGCTTGAACCTTAATTGCCGTGGTATAGAAGATATATAGGCTCATTTTCGTATCTTCTTGCATTTTAAATTTCAAAATGCAACCACTTCTGTTAGACAAAACCACTAGGAAACGGCTCCCACTTTATCTGCATCGCTCTATTTTCCTCTTGCCTTTCCTTCTAACTATTTACTTTATAGTTAGAATCTCTACCACTCACAGTGTCATGGTGGCACCTCCAGCTTCAACGTGACCTTATTGTATAACATATACTCAAGAGTCACTGTATCAATATCTCTTTTTTTGATGTCTTTTTAATTCGTCGGTGCTCTTATCATGTTTTTTTGCGCCTCCTACGCTAAGTATGATAATATGATCTATAAAAGTTTGGTTTCGCCATACTCAACACTAATGTGTGCTGAGGGCAGTTACATGATTGTGTCTCTTGAACACTTACAAACTTATTTTAGCACTTTACTTTACATAAGTCAATACTTTTTTTGAAATTTTTTCATTTTTTTATAAATTACTCCATTTTTCTTCTTACATATTCATACAAAATAACTCCTGTAGCTACTGATACATTTAGGCTTTCAGTTTTTCCTAGCATTGGTATTTTCACTTTTTCATTTGCCATTTCTAATACTTCTTTTGAAACTCCATTTGCCTCATTTCCTATTATTATTGCCTTTTTATTTAAGTTTGCTGTGTATATGCTTTCATTTGCTTCTAGTGATGTTGTAAGTATTTTATATTTATTTTTCTTTATGTCTTTTATTGTTTCTACAATATTTTTACTTTCTATAATATTTAACCTAAATATTGCTCCCATGGTAGAGCGAACTACTTTTGGGTTATATGGATCTGCACATTTTTGAGATAGTATTATTTGTTTTAGATTTACACTATCTACTGTTCTTAGTATAGTTCCTAAGTTTCCTGGGTCTTGTACACCATCTAATACTACTATTATATCTTCATTATATAATATTTCTTGTTGTGGCATTTCTGAACATTTCTTTATGACTGCTAATATTCCTTGTGGAGTATTTACATCTGAAATTGCTTCAAATATTTTTTTTGATACATATATACAGTCATATTTGGCTATTTCATACATTAAGTCTTTTGGAATACCCCCATCTGCTTCACAATCTTCACAAACTACTATTTTACTTATTTTTGCATTTTCATTAATTGCTTCTTGTACTAGTTTTATTCCTTCTATTATATATTCTCCTGTTTGGTCTCTATATTTTTTCTCTTTTAATTTTTTTATATTTTTTATAATTTCATTATCTTTACTAGTTATGACTTGCATGCTTTTTTCCTTTCTGGATTTTAAATTTAGTATTTACATTTTTATTTTTTGTACTATAGTATACACTTAAAAATAGTTTTACAACTATAATTAAGGTTATTAATGTTGGGATTATCATTGTTATTTCAAAAAGTAAAATATGTAAAAAAGTATTAACAATATTTCCATACAAACCACCTCCAATCTCGTGAGACTAGAAATGGCAACCACACTTTCTTAAGTATTACCATATTTCGTTTTTATTGTAACACATTTGTTTGTATAAATATCTTTTCCTTTATTTATCCAACTTTTCGTCTACAAAATTCGACAACAAATATTCTTTAATATCTCCTAAAATTTGTTTATCTAAAGTTTTATTCATTTTTAAAGTTGCATATCCTGGTGAGAATTTTAATTTGTTTCCATATTGTTTAGCAAGTTTATCTATTGCTTCTGTATTAAATTTCTGACTA
Source organism: uncultured Clostridiaceae bacterium (assembly GCA_950096965.1). GTDB lineage: Bacteria > Bacillota > Clostridia > TANB77 > CAG-508 > UMGS1663. Next base: position 25,151 of record CATNCV010000009.1, read on the forward strand.
TCATATATAAATACAATTCCATCTTTCTTTTCTGAAATTTTTATTATTCCTACTTTTCGTGCTAAATTCTTTATTCTTGCTACTTCTATTAAGTTTTCTACTTCTTTTGGAATACTTCCAAATCTGTCTATTATTTCGTCTATAACATTTTGTATATCTTCTTCTGTTCTACATAGTGCTATGTTTTGATATATTTCTATTTTTTGAGCAGAGCTTTCTATAAACTCATCTGGTATATAGCTTGAAACTGCTATATCTATTTGTACATCTTCTTCTTTAACTATTTCTATACCTTGCATTTCTTTTATTACTTCATCTAGAAGTTTGCAATATGTGTCATATCCTACTTGTTCCATATGACCTGCTTGCATTTCTCCGTAGCATACTGCCTGCTCCTCTTATTTCTAAGTCTCTCATTGCTATTTTGAAACCTGAACCAAACTCTGTAAATTCTTTTATTGCCTTTAAACGTTTATCTGCTACTTCTGATAATAGTTTGTCTCTTTTATAAGTAACATATGCATATGCTTGTTTATCACTTCTTCCCACTCTACCTCTTATTTGATATAGTTGTGCTAAACCTAATCTATCTGCATTTTCTACTATTATTGTGTTCGCATTTGGAATATCTATTCCAGATTCTAAAATCGTGGTACATACTAACACATTTGTGTTTCCACTTATGAAGTCTAACATTATTTCTTCTAGTTCTTTTCCACTCATTTTACCATGTGCAAAAGTAGCTTTCGCTTCTGGCACTAAGCTTTGAATTTTCATAGCTTTTGTTTCTATTCCTTCTACATTATTATATAGGTAAAATACTTGCCCATTTCTTTCTAGTTCTTTCGTTATTGCTTCTTTTATTATTTCTTCGTCATATTCAGTAACATAAGTTTGAACTGGTCTTCTATTTTGTGGTGGCTCATATATAACGCTCATGTCTCTTACTCCTACAATTGACATATGGAGTGTTCTCGGAATTGGTGTTGCAGTCATTGTTAATACATCTACTTCTGTTTTGTATTGTTTTATCTTTTCTTTGTCTTTTACGCCAAAACGTTGTTCTTCATCTATTATTAAAAGTCCTAAGTCTTTGAATTCTACATCCTTACTTAGTAATCTATGTGTTCCTATTACTATATCTACTTCACCTAATTTTAGTTTTTTTATTACTTCATCTTGTTCTTTTTTTGTTCTAAATCTATTTAAAAGTTCAACTTTTACTGCGAAGTTTTCCATTCTCGCTTTAAAGCTTTCATATTGTTGGTTTGCTAAAACTGTTGTTGGTACTAAGTATGCAACTTGTTTTTGATCCATAACTGCTTTAAACGCTGCTCGTATTGCTACTTCTGTTTTTCCATATCCTACGTCTCCACATAGAAGTCTATCCATTGGTCTTTCCATTTCCATATCTTTTTTTGTTTCTTCTATACAACGAAGTTGGTCATCTGTTTCAGCATATGGGAAGCTGTCTTCAAATTCTTTTTGCCATGGTGTATCTTTTGAAAATGCAAACCCTTTTACTTTTCCTCTTTTAGCATATAACTCTATTAGTTCTTTTGCTATTTCTTGTAAGTTTTTCTTTACTTTAGCTTTTGTATTTTCCCATTCTTTACTTCCTAATTTATTAATTTTAGGAACTGCTTCGCCTTCTCCTATATACTTTCTTATACTGTCTAAATCATTTGTTGGAATGTATAACATATCATCATTTTTATACCTTATTTTTATATAGTCTTTTGTTACACCTTCTGCTTTTATTGTATTTACCCCAATAAATTGACCTATTCCATGACTTTTATGTACTACATAGTCTCCTACTTTCAGGTCTGTAAATACTACTTTTTCTCCTTGTTTAAAAACTTTGCTTGGCTTTCTTTTTTTCTTGCTATTCGATGTAAATAGTTCTTCACCTGAAATTACAATTAATTTTTGGTCATAGCTTTCAAATCCTCCTGAAAGCCTACCTTGCATTACTAATACTACGTTTTTTTCTCCTTTTATTGTAGGTTGTAATGGTGCGAATATTTCTTCAGATGTGTTAGCACTATGCCCTTTTGTCCCCATTTGTATACTTGATGTTAATACCTTATTAGAAATATCTTGTTCAGTAAGTAGTGCCCCAAATCTATTAGTTTCTTCTTCATTTCCAGCAAGTACTATTATTTTTTTATTACTAATATCTTTCTTTATATCATCAAATAATAATTCTATTTCACTTTTGTAGTAATTTACATCTCTATAGTCAAATGTGAATTTTGTTGGACTTATTTTTGATAAAGCAATGTCTTGTTTTTCTAAATATACAATTTGACTTTCTTCTAAGTTGTAATCATACATACTTATATTTTCTATAGCTTGCGGAACAAACCTTCCTTTTTCTATTAAAGACTTAATTAAATTATTATTTTCAATTACTATATTTTCTTGTCTTTGTTTTACTTTTGAATATTCGTCAAAAATAACTAAATATTTATCTTGTAAGTAATCTAAGAATGTACTTTGTGAATAGTAAAAATCATTAAAGTATTTGTCTACTTTACTTAGATAATCTCCTGATTTTATTAGTTCTGCATCTTCATTTTTTATTTCATTAATTGTATTGTCGTATTGTTTATCATTAAAACTTCCTGAATTCTCTAATATTCTTTTTTGTATTTCTTCTAATGATGCTTCTAATAGTAGTTCATGTGCTGGATAAATGTTTGCTTCGTCTAGCATAAGTTCTGAACGTTGAGAAGATATGTTAAACTCCCTTATACCATCTACATCATCGCCCCAGAATTCAATTCTTATACCTTTCTTTTCTGTAACTGCTATATCAACTATTCCACCTCTTATACTAAATTGTGATTTTGTTTCTACTAAATCATTTCTTTCATATCCTAAAAAAACTAGTTTTTCTTTTAATTTTTCTAAACTATAAGTATCTCCAGTTTTTAGTTTAATTATGTGCTTATATAATTGTTTTTTACTAATCATTTTTTGCATAAGAGCTTCTGCTGTTGTTACTACAATTTTTACTTTTCCTTGTTCTAATTTATTTAGTACTTCTATTCTTTCATACGGCAAGTCTTTACTTTCAGCAATAAAATCGTAAGGAACGATTTCTCTTTTAGGGAAATAATGAATGTCGCTTTCAAAAAGTGATAGATTTTTAATTATATTTTTAGCCTGCATTTCATTATAAGTTACTATACATATAGGCTTTTTTGTACTTTCATAAGTTCCTACAACAAATTGTATTTTTCCAACGTCAGATAAGCCCGATACTGTTATCGGACTAATTTTTTCTTGTATTTTTTTACTGTATTCTTGAAACTTTGAAAGCGTTGTAAGTTCCTCAATAATTCTGTTCATTTGCTTTCTCCTTTATTTTCTCTTTATACATTATACAACATTTATTTAGATAAAAAAAGTATTTTTATATTTTTTATAAAAAAATATAAAAAGAATGACTATTTTAGCAAATTAGCTATTCTAGGCATTCTTTTTATTTTGACTCTTTACATGTAATTTATAATTTTTGAATTTCTTCTTTGGTTAATCCTGTTACTTGTATAATTGTTTCAATATCAATTTTCTTATTTTTTAAGTTCCTTGCTATTATTGTTTTTTCTTCTTTTCTGCTTTCTTGCTGTATTCTTATTTTTTCTTCTTGTATTCTTCCTTTTTCTTCTTGTATTCTTCCTTTTTCTTCTTGTATTCTTCCTTTCTCTTCTTGCATTCTTCCTTTCTCTTCTTGCATTCTTCCTTTCTCTTCTTGCATTTTCTTTATCTGATTTTCTAATATTTCTTTCTCTTCCTGAAACTTTTGCCTTTTCTCTTCTTCTTCTCTTTCTCTTGCTTTCCTACTAGCTTCATCATGTTCCCACTTTTCTTCATACCAAGCTAGTTGCGATGGGGTGCGCCGGGTTGCATTTCGTCAAGCACCCGTACGAGTGCGGCCACAACCCAGCCATTGCCGCGCGACCAGTAGCAGTTTGTTCCGTTTGGCGATTTGTACGGAGCTACGAAATCG
>CATNCV010000010.1 GCA_950096965.1 uncultured Clostridiaceae bacterium
TACTACTCAAAAATTTCATTTTCTTTTTACTATATCCTTTAATTCTTTTCTTTTTCATATATCCATCCTACTTAATCTAATCATCATAATCAGGGTGCTTATCCCAAAAACTTGTATCATATTCTTTCTTTGTTCTGATGCATTTATTTATTTCTTCTATCAATTCTTTTTTTGTTCCTTCAAATTGTGCTAAGGGAAATCCCTCTGGAAATACAAGTTCATATTCATCTAGTTTCTTTTCTACTTCATCGTCTAATACATCATAATACATATTATAATAACCTCCTAATTAAATTATCAAATTCTTTAAACGTATTTGGAAAATATCTTTCAAATATTTCTAATTGTTTTATATCATATTTCCCTGCCATTGTAAACATTTGAGCAAAAGTCTCTCTTTCTAATTTATTAGCCTTATTCCAATACTTAGTTTTATGATAATATCTTCCACGTATTTGATTTTTTGTCATTCCGCTTATTATATCGCTTAATTCTCTGTATTTCTTGTTTTGATTTATTAACTCTTTATATATTGATTTGTTATCTAAAACATATTTTTTATCTAAATTTATAGCTTTTACAAAATTTTTATTCGACGATAACCATTTGTTGTTATAGTCAATAGTATGACCTAATTCATGTATAAAAGTTCTGTCTTCATATTTTTCATTTAATACAATATTTCCTTTTCTATGATATGACTTGTTTCCTCCTTGCTTTATAGATTTTATATTTGTTTTTAGCGCTATTTGTTTAATGTTATTATCTATAAATACTTTTTCTATGATTTCTTCTTTTTGATTAGTAATATCTTTCATATTAAAAGTGCCACTGATAATATTCTCTATTATTCCTTCATCTTTATCTTGCAACAAAGATGAACTTTTATACTCTTTTATATGTTCTCTTGTATAATCACGTTTCAATTCATTTTCTTCTGTAAATGCGCTTAATCTATCTTGCCATTCTCTAACTTTTTTACTTGCCTTTTTATAACCTTCTTCATCTTGTGCTTTATTAGCTACTACTTGTTTTCTTTTCCATTTACGAACACCATTTTCTAAATATCTCTGTTGTTGTGTTTTCTTGTATTGTTCTTCATTTTCTTGATATGTAAAATCTAGCTTATCTTTTTCTAGTGAGCCATACCATATTGTAAAAAAATGCTTACAATTAATTCCTAATATACCTTGTACATCTCCATAATTGCAATGTTCCATAAAATCAGGAAGTTTCTTTTCCTCTTCTGTAGCTTTTCCATCATAATTCCAACAAAAGAATTGTTTTTCTTGCCACCAAGAGTGATTTGTATAGTTTTCTTCGCCATCTCCTGTTCTTGCTCCAAAGTGATGTGATACTCTTACTATATGATGACCGCTTTCTTTTATTACTTCTTCATTTACTTTTCCTGCTAGTCCTCTTGTTGCTACCAATAAATCACGTCTTACTGTTCCCACTACGTCATAATTTCTTTTTAAGCCGTTTTTATCTTGATAGGTGAGTATAGATATTCCTTTATCTCCCAAATCGTCTAAACTTTCTAAAATAGCCTCTTGATAACTATGTGTACCTGCTAACGTTTTTATATATGTTTGAGTTAGTATATTTTTATATGTTTGTTTTGTTTGTTCTTCTATCGTTTTATTTAATTGCAAAAAAGTATGTTCTAATTCATTATAAGAATGTTGTATTATATTTTGTATTGTAATTATTTGAGGATTGAATAATATGCCATTATTATTTGCTATTTCTATTTGTTCTGTTGGTATTGCTTCTATTCCAATATCTTTCATTGCCTTTAGTAATTCTTGTTTTGTTCTTCCTGTATATTCTTCTAATATTTCTATTGTTTTTTTATCTAAACTTCCTAATTCTTTTAATTTTTCAAAATACCAATAATCCGAGTTTATAAATTCTTCATTTAATTTAAAATGTTCAGCAATTTTTTCTATTATATCTAATTCTATTTGAGCATACACTAACATAATAGGCTTTATTGCTTTTTGAATTTTATCTTCAATCATTTACTATTCCTCAATTTCTTCCTGTTCTATTGGTTCTTTCGGGCTTCTTTTCTTCATCTTATTTACAAACTCAATAGCTTCTTCCTCTGAGTAATCTCTAGTTTCTATAAAATATTGAATATCATCAATTAAATCTGCATTCTTTTCTACTAATGCTTGTGACCTTTTCTTTTCTGTATCTACTAATATGCTATCGTCCCAATGGAAGCTTATATCTGGCTCTGTTTTATGTTTTATTCCATATAAAGTCATTAATACATCTGTTCCATAAACTAAATCTTCTAATGCTGTTTGTAATGCTCCTTGTATATCTGATACTGTTACATAGTAATCTTGTTTACTTGAATTTATTTCTGTCGCTGTTTTCGCTATACTTGTCTCTTTTGAAATTACACCAAATGATAAACCACATTGGCTTTCACATTCTCTTAATAATTCATTTAAACCATTAAACAATGCTGTATCACGAATAGCTGGACTAAATACATTCCATTTGCTTGTTTTTTCTCCATCTAAATCCAATTTTCTATAAAGTCTTTCTTTTCCTTTTGGATATATTGGATTTCCATTTTTGTCTCTTTTTAGCATTAATTCGTCTATATCAATAGCAAGTTCTGAACCTTCATATTCCCATAGTGTTCTACTAAATTGTTTGTCTATTTCTTCTAATGTTCCAATTGCATTTGCAAATATGGCTACTCCTCTTTGACTTGTATTATCAGCTGGATTCGCAATAGGTATTTTAAAATATCCACCAATTAATTTATTAACATTTTTTATTTGTGTTTCTTCTTTTATGTCTTTCCATTCTGGAATTGACGATAGACTTGTCTTGCTACCTAATGTTTTTAGATTATTTTTATTAGTTTTATAAACTATATTTTTAATAGTTATAGTTGTGTCATTTAAATCGTTGTATTCTAGTCTTGTATATATGTCATTACCTTTTGTAATTTGGTCAATAAAAATAGCACTAAGCAATTCGCCTGTGCTATCAAATTTAACTGGTATAAATTTATCTGCATGAATACAAGATACTTTTATTTTTCCATTGCTATAAAATGGCTTAAAGAACATATCTCCTTTTCCTAAAGTATATTCTGTATTAGGTCTTATATTTTTTAAAAATCTTTGATATATTTTGTCTATCTCTTTATCTTCTACTTGTGATTTAAACTCTATTGTTACTGCTTTGGCTACTTTCTCACATATTGTTTTTGCAACATTTAATGATTTTACTTCTTCGTTTAACCAAGGTGCTTTATTATTAAATATACTTACACATTTTTCTATTAATTTTATTGTTTCATCACTTGCTGAAATATCTATATTAAAATCTTTTGCTATATCAGTTGTATTAAACATTTTATTTATCGCTCCTTTTATAAATGTTATTACTTTTTCAAACATTTTCCCCTCCTACGCTACTTTACTATATTGTTTTAAATATTTTTCAAAACTATATTCGAAAGCATCTAATGTATCTATGTCTGACGTACCATCATCAAGCCTTTCATCTTTTCCTTGTTCTTTTGGTTTATCGTTATATACCGCATTTTCGAATGCTTCCTCCAACGTTTTACAATAATGTGTCATAAAAAATCTAAAGCTTGCCATTAGACTTGTCGTGCACCTAATTCTGTCTATTATTTCATTTTTTATACTGTTTCTAACTAGAATATGAGGAAATCTTCTTTCTATCATTGCTTTAATACCATTTATTAATGTTTGCTCTGCACTATCTGGATAAAGTATACTAACTTGTCCAAATAAATTTTGTACCTTTTGAATAAAATCTCCTATCTTTTCATATAATTGTTGTGGCGTCATCCCTGTAGCTGGTATTCTTTCGGACATTAACGCAGTCAATTTAGAATAATTATTTTTCAAACCACTTGCTACCAATGTATGAGATGATTTGTTCCCTCCAAAATCTATTCCTATTTGGATAAAATCATAATCTGGTTCATCTGTATAGTATCTTTCTTTATTATCACTAAATATGGTATAAATAGAACCTTCTGCGGTAACCCATAATCCAAGTATGTTTCGTTTGTAAAATACTCCTACAAACATTCTTCTATATCTTCCTTTTACATTTTCTGATAATGTTAAATTGTCATCCATAGTAAAATGTAGGTATAGTATATTTTTTTCTTCTATCTTGTCTATATAATTTAATTTAAACCAATGATTTGGATTTCTAGGATTGCAGTTAAACCAAAATTTTGCTCCTTCAATACTTAATCTAGCAATACCTTGTTCTACAAAAGACTCTGGCATTAATGCTACTTCGTCAAAGAATATTCCTGCAAGTGTCATTCCGCTGTATTAAATCTTGACTTGCTTCATCTTTCCCTCCAAACAAATAAAAATAGTTAGTTTTTCCATTTTTACTAACTATTAATAAATTTTCACTTCTTTTATGTTCATATTTATATTTTAAAGAATGTAATTGTTTTTTTAATGTATTTATAACATTTCTTTTTAATGAGCCAATTGTCTTTCCACATATAGCAAAATCACATTCGTCATATGTTTCCATTGCCCACATTACAAAACTAGGTGCCATAGAAACTGTTTTGCCACTTCTAACTGCTCCATCTGCAATAATACCATCTTTGTCTTTCATTGGAGAATTTTCATTCCACCAAGTCATTACTTTTAATTGTTTATTTGAAAACGGTTGCCATTTGAAATTTGCTTTATTTTTCTTTTTCATTCCAAACATCCTCCGCTCTTCCGTTTAATGCTTCTATAAATGAATTGTCATTATCTTCATCATCTTGTTTTGGTTCTAGTATTTCATTCAAATCTTTTAATGCAGATGTAAGCATTTTCAATCCTTGTCTATCTACTATACTAATATAATCTTTTATTTCCTCTGTTTCTTCTATTGTTTCTTCTGATGGTTTTAAGGCTTTAGAGTCATATTTAACTTTTTTTACTTTCTTTTTAGATTTAGTTATATGTCTATTTAGTTCTTTATTAGCTTTTATTATATTAAGTGCTAAATCATTTGCTATTGATTTTATATCTACTATTTGTTGCGCTTCTTTTTCACTTTCTTTTTCAATAACTTTTTCTACTATTTTGGTACTCTTTTTGTCCTCTTTTAGTACCTTTTTTTCTTTCCATCCGTTTGGTACTTTTTTTAGTACTTCCGCTTACAGATATTCCTCTATCTTTTAGAAAGCTACTTACTGATTTATAGTTGCTTAATATATATTCTTTTTCTAACTGCTTCCAATCATATTTTGCCATTCCTCCACCTCTACAAATTACTCCTAAATCCTATTTGATTTCTTTTTTCTTGTTCTAGTGTATATTTCTCTTTATCTGTTTGTATTTCTATATATGCTGTTTTATATTCCATCTTTTCTATTAAATTACTTATTTTATCTAAAATCGTTGTATTTTTCATTTTCTTTTCCTCTATATTCCAAAATACATCTATTTTTTATCCTGTAAGCACAATGTACTTTTTGCCTTGTTAAATTTACTATTTCTAAAAAGCTACAATTTTTGCACTCATCTGGCAATTCCTTCTTTAACTTCTCTAAATTACTTTTATCTATCCACTTTTGTTCATCTTCTATCATTTGTTCTACCTCTTGACAACTATTTAATTTACAGACTTTACATTTTCTGTTTTGTTCTGAACATACTTTATTATCTATTAAACATTGTTCCATATTTTTTGTTTCCTTTTTATATTTTGGTCAGGATTGATAGATTTGCACTATCTTCTACAGTTTTGGAGACTGTGGTTTTACTTCATAAACTAAATCGAGATATTTGGTTTCGGAACTTAGACTCGAACTAAGAATAAGAGAGCCAAAACCTCTTGTGATACCATTTCACTATTCCGAAATATATAAGACTTAACTAGAATTGTCTTTTGAGGATAACTATATGAAAATCTACTTTTTAAGGAGATATTCTATAAGTCAGAATATTTATATTAATTTATCTAGTATCATTAATATGCATTATAAAAGAGCTAGCTATATTTAATATAACTAACTCTTAATTCGGCTGCGAAGACAGGACTCGAACCTGTGTCGCTACTACGTAGAGCAGTGCACTTTCCTATTGTGCTACTTCGTAATACGTAGATTTTTGAGAAACTATTGTGCTTGGGGTTGGCTATTTCTAACCGCACAATTATAGAATAATAAGGTCTATTTATATTTTTCTACAGTACTATTTTAACATGGTTTTTCTTTAAAATTCCGTCAATTTTCCGTCAATTTTTTTATTTCTTTATATGTATTATATATTAATTGTCTTTTTCTTCTTTCATATGTACTTTCGCTTATATGTAATTTGTTAATAATTGTCCATTTTTTATTTGATTTTATATATTCTTCTTCAAATATATTTTTAGCTATATCATCTAGTAGTTGCAACGCTTGTACTACTGCTTTATATTCCTTTAATGATTTTTGCAGTTCTTTGTCTTCTTGTAATTTTATGTATTGATTATATACGCTATCTGATATGTTGTATGGTGCCTTTGGCATACCGTCTGTATTTGGTATTGATATGTTCATTATATCTGCTCTTATATTGATAATATTTAAACAATTATAATTATATCGCTTTAAACATCCTACTGCTTTGTTATATTCTTCTTTTGGTATTCTCATTAGTACCTCCTTTAATCTTCTAAATAATTGTTATCTAAATACATATATCCGAAGTCTATAAATATTATAAATATAATCCACATTATCCAAAATCCTATGTTCCAACTTTCCGCTTCTCCTTGCTTATTATTTATAATATTGTTTATAGTATTTTGTAAATAAAATTCATTTTCATTTATTGTATTATTGTTTATATATGTAAATAATGTTCCTTCAAATTCGATTGGTATTGTATAATATTTGTATCTAGTATAATAATCTATCTTTTTAGTATCTTTGTAGCTTTCGTTGTAAAATTTTATTGTTCCATAATCAAAATTTACTCCTAAAAAGTTAAATTTCTCAGTATGCCATTCTTCTTCTCCTGCATAATCCCATGTCCAATATTCTTCTGTTGTGTAATATGTTTCTGTTCTATTGCCTATTGTTCTTGTATGTGCTACTTGTCTTGTATGCTTAGTATATTTCTCTTTTACCTTTTTTATTTTAAAGTAATTGCCTTCTATATCGCTAATACTTACCCCATTTACTGCTTGTACTTTTCCTTGTGCTAAAGTATTTCCTGTATTAGTTTTTATTGCATACTCAAATTGTTCCTCATTATTGTCTATTTTTAATGCCTTATAATATTTTTCATTTTTTTCATATATTGAATTTTGTATAGCTGAACTTATTAAAAAACCTATTCCTATTAATATAAATGTTATTGCTATACTTACTAATATCTCTCTTTTAGTAATTGTGAAATCTCCAAATTCCATATACTTGCACCTCTATTCTTTGAATAGATTTTTTGGTGCGTCTTCTGAAGCTTCATATTCTAAATATGTATTTTCTAACTTTTCATATCCTATTATGTTTAAAATTGCACTGTTTGGGAATTTCTTTATATGTTTATTATATTGTTTTACTTGAATGTTATAATTATTTCTATGTTCTGCAATTATATTTTCTGTTACTGCAAGTTCTGTCATAAGTGCTTTATAATTTTCGTTGCTTTTTAACTCTGGATATTGTTCTGCAACTGCATTTATTAATATTTCCGCTTCTTCTACATTTCCACTACTTGCTTTTGTTCTAGCTTCTATTATCTTTGACATTGTATCTTGCTCATATTTATTATAACTTTCTACTGTATCTACTAAATTGCAAATTAAGTCTTCTCTTCTTTTTTCTTGTATATTTATACTTGATTTACTTTCTTTTATTTGTTCCTCTAAACTAATTGCTGTATTATTTGTTCCTATAAACATTCCTGCTATCATTAAAATTATTCCTAGTATAATTCCTAAACTTATAAATATTTTTTTCATATTTTACCTTCTTTCTTTTATATCTTCTATCAATATTCTCTCAACTCTATTCAAAGCTTCTTTATACGTTATAAATCTTACATGTCTATTCTTCATATCTAGTCTTATTATTTTTACTTGTTGATTGTATCTTTGCATATATATTTTTGCTAAGTTTAATCTTGTATAACCTTCATGCCACAAATCTAAAATTTCTTTGTCTGTCATAATACACCTCTTATGAGGTAGTATGGCTTATTTTTATAATTTCCTTCCACATATTGGGCAATAATTTAAATTATATGAACTAAAATGTATTATTCCTGATGCTTTTCTTTCATTTTTTCTATAACTCTTTCTGACTATTTGAGCTTGTAATTTATGTCTCATATTTGTTTTTAACTCTTCTTCAATAAATTTTATTTCTTCACAACATTTACACATTCTATTTCCCCTCCAGTATTTTTTCAAATTTACATGCTGCAAAATCTATTGTTGCACCATTTAATCTTTCATCTTCAAATTTCATTTTTCTTACTTCCTCTATCTTCTCTTTTATTACTTCTTTAGATATAGAATTTTTTATGTGGTTTAAGGCTGTTTCTAAATCACTTATACATACTATTGTTGTATCTCCACAAGCTAATGGAGTGTTTATATCTCTTTTTAATACTTTTATAGCTTCTTCTAATTCTTTATCCATCTGATCACATCCTATTCTTTTTCCACATTCTGGGCAATGTTTTATTGGTATTTCTCCTAATAGCATTCCAAAATTACCATCTCTATTTTGAATTATTTGTAATGTCTTTTTTACATCATTTATTGATAAAATATAATAATCATCTATTTCTTCATAATCTCTTTCACATAAACATTTATTTTTTATAAATTCCACCCGTAATTCCTCCACTTTCTCGTTTATTGCTTGTAGCAATTTCATATCTATACTTAATATCCATAAATCTCCATTAGGTTCTATTTTATTTGCTTCTATTTTTTTATTTTCAAGTATAAATCGTACAAAACATTTATCATCTTTATTGTATCTAATTAATCCATAATCTGAACCAATATCTTCTATATATCCTAAATTCAAAAACATTTCATCTGCCTTGCTCATAGTTCCTCCTTAATCTATCCAATATTGTTTTATTGCTTTTACTGTTTGTGGTTTATGGTACCACCATCTACTATAATTTTTAATAAATATGTATCCTATAACTTCTTCGACAACTGCATTAATTGAATTACAAGAACAACATATTTTTTGATTATCTAGTATTAATGTTTCTGCTAGTGTTTCTTTATTTATTTTATAATCATAATCTTTTATTTCAAAAGCACTACACATAGGCTGTATTAAATCTATTATTTGTAATCTTTTATTTTCTAAATATTCTAAATTACTCATTCCTTTTCTCCTTTCAAAATTTCTAAAATATCTATTAAATACCATTTTGTATATTTAGCTTCTGGATATTCTGTTATATCTTCTTCTAACTTCTCTATAAGCTTTTTATTGTTTGTTTCTAGTTGTTTTACATATTCTGCTATTTTATTATTATTTTCTAGTAATGCTTTTTCTGTACTAGTTAAACATCTAAAATCTTTGTCTGCTTTATAAGTTATTATATCTACATTCGCCTCTAATATTTTTTCTATTTCTTCTTTACTTAACATTGCCACACCTCTTTCCTAACTTCTATGTTTTATTGGTAAAACCAATTTTCTACCATTGATAAATATTGGACTTACATCATCTGAAAATTCTAAGCGTACTTCTCCTTTTTCACTTTTTAATGCCTCTTGTAAATACTTAGCATTAAATATAATACTGAAAGTATTTGCCTTATTAAATAAAGGCTTCCAATCTATAAATTCACCTTCAATTATTTTATAGCTATGTTTTTCTTCTCCAAAATTAAATGTTATAAATTCATTATCTATTTCTATAATAGTTTGTTTTTTTGTATTTTTAGGAATTTTAAAAACTGGTACTACAACTTTAAATTCATCTCCTTTTATAACATCACAATTATCCGTAAATAATTTATAGCCATCACAAGTTGTCATCGTTAATTTTATATTTTCTACTTCCATACAAATTCCTGTAAAAACAGGTCTAAATTCTTCTTTCGAAACTCCATTTTTTACATTTTCTAACGCTCTTTTTAAGTTTTCTGTTTCTATAATAACTTTTTTCATTACTTACCCTCTACTTTCTTTTTTTCTCCAGCTCAACTAAAATTTTATCCTTTATTAAAATCTCCCTAAAAAGAAATATACAAATCTTCTATGTAAGGCTTCGTTAGATTGCAAATCACAATCTCTTGTATGTTCTACAAATAAACCTAATCTGTATAGCATATTATGACTTTTCCATTCTCTAACTAAAGCATTTACACTTCTATTCCTTTGATATAAAGGTGCTGCATCTAATATCTTTAGGATATATTTTTTCATTTCTTTTTTTGTTTTAATCTTATAGCTATTTAATATCTTTATATTGTCTGAAACAACTTCTACATCAACTTCATCTAATTTAAACTTATTCATTTTATATCTATCCTTCCTTTATATCTCTTCTAGCTCAACTAAAATTCTATTTTCTTCTCCGTAGTCTTTAAGTACTAATAATGCACTTACTTGACTATCATCTTTATAAGCTAGTCCATTTAGAGCATCTAAAATTGCTTTTGCTATATTGTCCGCATCAGGACGTTTAGTATAATTAATTTGATATAGCAGTTCTTCTTTTTTCTTTTTACTTAAGCTTTTAGGCGGTTCAAATATTGCTATTATCTTTGCTTTAAATGCCTTTGTACTTACTTCTGTTGCTGTATTGTATTTTTCTAAAAAAGCACTTCTTACTTTTTCTTCAAATGTACTTGTCCTTTTAGGTGTGTACATTCTATGTGTTTTTGAACTATAACGAGGTCTCTCTTTCCCTATTGCTTTTTCGTGTATTTCAAATTTATATTTCATTTCAATTCCTCTCTATACTTTTCGTACCAATTTTTCTCTTTTGCTTCAAACCCTGTGCAGCGATATGTACCTTCAAAGTTTTCATCTTCTAATCTTGCACAATCTCCTATACAGTATTTGCAAAGTCCTTTCATTTCTTCTAATTGTTTCATAAGCTAGTCCTCTGGCATATAATAAACGCTACTTAATGCTCCGTTAAAATTTTTATTATGAATAGCTATTTGTAAATTATCCATCAAGTTCGCTAAACTTATATCTTCTGATTTCTGAATTATTTCTTTTAATACTTCTTTTGCTCTTTCTTCTGTTTTATAAGTTCCTAGTACATCTGAATAATTGTCAGAACTTCTATATGTATTATCAAAACTAATAATTTTATAATCTTTTTTATCTGTGATATCTGATAAACTATGCTCACTTATCATTATTGTATCTATGTTATTAAAATTAGTAATTGCTTTTTTATTTTGACTTACTATTATCATAATTACCTCCTAATCTATTCTAGGAATATGCTTGCTATATTCTAAAAAATAGTTTTCTTCTTCAATTCTTCTTGCTACTTGTGTTGTCTTAGATATCAGCTCAGGATGTTGCTCTAAAAATTTTCTTCTAGCTCGTGTTATGCTTTCACAGCTTATTTTATAGAATTGCAAGTTATCCATTACTTCTCTAAAATCCTTTTTGTATAAATTCGGTTCTAATTTCTCAACTACACGTCTTATTAGATAACCGTCATTTTCTCTTGAATAAGGCTCTTCTTGTAATATTTCTCTTGTTACTCTTGCTACTTCTTTTCTCATTTGTTATCACTCTCCTATAATCCTAATTCCTCTAATGTGTATGATTTATCTGCTTCCATATTTTTGTACATTGTTTTGTCTGTAAAACTTGGAAAATTCATTACTTCTCTATTTTTAAGTCTAATTTTTATAAAATATTCGTCATAACTACTACATTTCCATTTGACTATTTCTTCTATTCTTTTTCTAAACGGTCTAATAACATTTCTTAAATATCTCTTTTCTACTTCGTCTAGTATTTCTTCTTTTCTTTCAAATACTGTTTCATAGTTTGTTGGGCGTTCTACTTTAATGATGTCAAACTCTTTTCCATATTTAGCATTTAATTCTTTGTTATAGTTATTTCCAACTTCTTCTCCAGTTTTAGCTTTATAAAACTTATTTGCTACAAAAGTTGCCATTTCTACGTTTCTATATGTAACTATATCTCCGTCTTTTAAATCACTTTTTGTGAATTGATTTTGTTTTATCAATTTTATTTCATCATTTTGCACATTGTAATGACGACCGTTTTCTCCCCAGCCATATTTCCAATCATCAAATACTACTTCTGCTCCACAATTGTCGCTCCAAATCCTAACAATTGTTCCTATTTTCCCTTTTGGTTCTTTCTTTATAGCTTCTACTCTATCTCCTACTTTAAATTTCATTTTTATTTCCCCCTAATCTATAATTGTTTTCTATTCCTAATGCTTCTACAATTCTTCCTCGGCACATTTCTATTATTCTGCTTCCTACAGCTTCATCAAAATCTAAAAGTCTATCTTGTGTTAATTCACTTGATAAAATAATAGTTTTTTGATTTAAATATCTGTAATTAATAATCTCAAACATAATATTTATATCTGATTCAGTTATCTTCCCTTTTGCAAAATCATCAATTAGTAATACTCTTGCATTTTTATATTTATTTACTATTCTGTTGTACTCTATGTCATCTATAATGACTTGTTTTATCCTAGTAATACATTCCCTATATGGCATATATAAAACACCTATATTTTTTGCCATCAAGTTATTTGCTATTGCTATACTTAAATGAGTCTTTCCTGCTCCGCAGTTTCCTAAAAATGCTATGCTACTATTTCTAGTATTTTCTATGTCTTTAAAGTTCTTTACAAAATCTATTGCTATAGTTTTTGCTGTTTTTTGAAACTCTGTTTTTGTTTCAAACTCTTTAAATCCTTTTTTTCTAAACTGTTCAGAAATACCTGACTTTTCTAATATTCTTTCATATATTTTTCTTTCTTCGCATTCACAAATTTCACAACTATTTGTTTCTGAATGATATATATAACCTCTGTCTTTGCATTTTTCACATTCATATAAGTCCACTATCGTCAATTTCTCGTTCTGTTTCTCTTGCTCTGTTCTTTGCGAAATCGACTTTTGAATATTTTGCATTATCTTGTCCAGTGTTTCCATTGTTTTCCTCCTTGTTCTTATAGTTGCCCTCTAAAATTTTAATCATATTTGAAGATTTGAGCATCCAATCAAAATTCGCACTCCAATTTCTAACATTACATCCTTTCAAAAAACTACTATTTTCTGCTTTATCAAACAATTCTTTAAAAATATTTATGTCTTTTTTGTACTCTATGTATCTTGATTTTATAGTTTGCTTTCTACTTTTGCTTAAATTTCTAATTTTCGGATAACTCTGACAAGTTGTATGATATAAATCTAATATTTCTTGATAAGGACATATTACTTTTTTATCATCTTCTTTATCATTTTCTTTATCATTATCTTCTTCATCTTCTTTATCATTTTCTTTATCATTATCGGCTTTTTTGGCATCCATTTGGTTTTCTTTAAAACCGTTCGGTTTTTTCTATTTCCGTTTGTTTTTTTGGTCGTCCACCTTTTTTAGCATTCTCTCTATTCTTTTCGCACTTAGCTTGATACTTTTCTCTATCTCTATCTAACTGTGTTTTTATAAAAGAGAAAGCCATTTTTGTCATTCCATCTAGTTCGACTATCTCACCTGTTTTTTCATATTTAATTATTGCTTTTATTAATTGTCCTGCTTGTTCATCTGTTAGTAATTCAAATTGTTCTTGATAGTCTAAGTATATTAGAAAGCTAGCTTTTTCCATTTGCTTTCTCCTTTCGTACAATAAAGGGCTAAACTTTATTTTGTCTAGCCCTTGTTGTTTAATCTTCTCTTAAAATTACACATTCAAATTCGTTAATTGGTAATCTTAATACCTTTTCAAGTTTTCCTTTGTAACCATCAAAATCAAAATCCTTTTTTATTGTTATATCTGCTGTGGTTCGACATTTTCCATCTTTATCAAATGTAAAACTTTTATCATTAATTCTTTCTTCATATTCTTTATCTAATGTCTTACCATCATAGGTTTCATAATTATCGAAATATTCTTTTATATTTTTAGTACCCTTAAACCAATTTGCCTCAGGGCTGCCACAAACACACCAATTTCTTATTAAATAAATATCTTTATATATTTTGTGTCTATATATTTTTAACTCTAACTTTTCCATCTTTTCCTCCTAATATTTTTTATAAATTAATTTAGACTTGTCCCAATTTGCTCCATAAATGCCTTTTAAATAGTTTTCTATGTATTCTTCATATAATTTGGTATTAAGTCCGTGGTCTTCTTGATAATGACATTCTGGGCATAATGTGACAATATTTTCTTCTATTCCTAGCCCACCTTGACTACGTTTTATATAATGTGCATTTGCATAAGTTTTTGGAACATATCTTCCACAATAAATACATTTTTGTTCGTCTCTGTTCCATACTATTTCTTTTACTTTCTGCGATATTTCACAAGCTTTGCTACGTTTACTCATTATTCCACCTCTCTTTTAATCTGCTTAATTCAGAAGGTGTCATTGTTTCTATATCTAACTGCTTAGCTTCTTGTACTATTCCATCTATTAAGATTGACATTTGCTTTGTATTCATTTCTGAGCTTCCCATATAAACTTTATAGTGTTTGAACTTTTTACCGTTTAAAATTGATTCTCCTGCCTCTGAGTAGTATTTAAAATACTTGCTTATATCTATATCAGTTAAAACACTAATCATTTCACTTTGTCCATAAATCTTTAGCATTTCGATATATACTTCTTCTTTACTTAATTTCATAACATTTGCTATTTCTG
Organism: uncultured Clostridiaceae bacterium; assembly: GCA_950096965.1. Lineage (GTDB taxonomy): Bacteria > Bacillota > Clostridia > TANB77 > CAG-508 > UMGS1663. The sequence goes on from CATNCV010000010.1 coordinate 14,901, forward strand.
TGATAAGTTTCCACGCATAATTATTTGCATTTAAACTTCTTTTTTCTTTATGTTCTTTTACTTCATACTGTTTTGTTTTATCTTGTTTAAATAGATATTGTATTATTTGTTCTATTGTTCCTACTATAGTAACCACCTACTTTTGTACTAATTTTTGAAAGTCATTTACTATGCTCATATAATCTTTCATTTTTATTTCTTTTGTACTTGTGTAACCATATTTTTCTAATACTTTTTCTACTGTTTCATCTTCTATTTTTCTGTTTTCTATTGCTTTATCTAATGCTTCTTCTTGAGTTTTTGTTATTAATTTATCTGAATCTTGTTGTTGAATTGCATTTGCTACTTCCTCAAAACTTGCTACTGATGTATCTATTCCAAAACCTGCCATTCCTAATGCTCTTCCAACTGCAGATGTTTCGCAGTTTTCTATATAACTTGTTTTATTTATAAATGAACTTCCTTCTTTTTCATAAGCTGTTCCAGTTCCTAATATCCTTCCTTCTTCATTCTTTATTGTTGCCTTAAATATACATATTTCATTTTCGTTATTTAACAATTCTGTTTCTATACTTCCTTGAGGGTAAAGCATTCTAAACGCTTTTATTCTTTGATTTACTTCTGCATATTCTTTACCTTTTATATCTGTTGTCTTTATTGTCTCATTTGCTTTTTGTATATCTTCAAATTTTATTTCCATTATGCTATCGCCTCCAGTCTTTCTAATTTATTTTCATTTTCTATTCTCTTGTCGTTTATATCTTCTGCAATACTATGTAATAACTCATATTGTTCGTCTAAACCGTCTACATCTTTTAAGTCATTAAGTGCTTCTTGTATTCTTTTATAAGCATCTTTTAAGTCTTCTATGTCGACTTCTAACATTTCTTTTTCGTCCATTTTTATCCTTTCTCTTGATTATCTGTCTTTTTTGTGTTAATATATAAACAGATAATGAATTTATATAATTATTCTAAATCTAGCTAGTTTTCTGATTTGCGGTCGGTTACTAGCTCTTTTTTTGCGTTGTGCCTTAGTTCTTCATTTTCAAAACGTAAGTCTTTGTTTTCTATGTATAGTTCTCTATTTTCTTCAACTAACGCTACAACTTCATCTTCTGCATTTCTTAAAGCTCTTGTTCTTGCATTAATTAATGAGTCTTTTTCATTAACTGTATTTATAGACAAACAAGACATAAAAAACATCCCTATAATTATTCCTAATGTTATTCCTAGTAAAAACATATCTTTTCCTCCTTCCTACATAAATTTCATATATCCATAAGTAATAAACATTACTACATATGTTCCTATTACTGTTATACTTAGCAGCGTATCTGCTATTCCTCTTCTGTATATTTGTTTTTCTTTTTTAGTCATTTGTGAACCTCCTTATTTTCTATAAATTTGCTCCATAATTTCATAAAACTTTTCTTTGTCTACTCTTATTCCTGCTGTTCCTACCATTTTCTTGCAATCTTCCATTCCTGGTCTTTTTAGAGTTTTATAAATTTGTTGTACACAACAATCTAATTCCTCTGCTAGTTCTTTTACAGTTGCAAATTTTTTTCTTGTTCTACTGCATATATTAGTTGCCATATTTTCGCCTCCTTAAATATTTTTTTATTTTATACTTAGATTTTTTATTTAATAAAAATGTAGTTTTTGTTTGTCAAGTATTTTTTATATTTTTTCAGTATTCTTTAAGTAGACTTTTAAGATAAAAAAATTTTATCTATATTAGCTTTTGGGAAAATTTTTTTTATTCTTTCCATTAATTCAAAGCTTGGGTTACGCTGTCCGTATTCTATAGCTTTGTAATGTGCAACTGTTATATTTAACTTACTTGCCATTTGTTCTTGAGTTAGATTTTTATTATTTCTAAATTCTTGTAATTTTTCTCTTTTCATTTTTCTTACCTCCTTGTCTGCTGATAGTATACTCTACTTTAAGAAGACTGTCAAGCACTTTTTTAATATTTTTTTTAATTTATTTTTATAAATCTTTCAAATTCACTCTACTCTAAGAAAACTTTTTTATGAAAAATATTGAAAAGTATACTTTAAGTATGCTATAATGTTAATTATAAGGAAGTGAAATGATGAACAGAATAAAAATATTAAGAGAAGAATTTGGATATACTCAACAAGATTTAGCAAATAAATTAGAAAGCTCTAAAAGTGTAATAGGTCTTTATGAAAGTGAAACTCGTAAACCTAGTTTAGAAATTTTAGTTAAATTATCTGAAATATTTAATTGTACTATAGATTATATTTTGTGTAAATCAGATATACGAAATCCAGAAGAACAAATAAAGCAGGAATTTGAATTTGCATATCATAAAGAAATGGAAGGTCTTACAGACGAAGAGATTGCTGACGCATTAAGATTTTATAAAAAAATCAAATATGGAGAAAATAAATAATGGAATTAGATGAATTATATAATATAGCAAATAAAGAAAAAATATCTGTAATTCCTTTTAAAATGAAAAATAAAGCAATTATAGGTAAAGTTGGCAAAAGATATTGTATAGGATTGAATTATTCAAAAATAGATAATTCTCGTGAAGAAAAAGAATTATTAGCAGAAGAACTTGGGCATTATTATTATGATGCCTTTTATAATACCTATTCTAATATAACTACTATACAACAAAAAGAATATAAAGCACTCAAATGGAAATGTACTGTATTAGTTTCTATAAATGACTTTAAAAAAGCAATAAAAAATGGACTATATACTTTATATGATATTGCTGAATACTTAAATTTATCAGAAGAAACTGTACAATTTGCTTATAATTACTATAAAGAAAATCAATATATATAAGGAGGTCCTATGGCATTTACATACACTACTAGAAAAGATGGTAGACTAATGAAAAGAGTTAGCGTTAATGGAGAATTAAAAACTATATATTCAAATAATCCTAAAGATTTAGAGAAACAATACATTGAATTAAAATATATGGATAAAAAACATATTCATATTCAAGATAGTATTACTTTTAAAACTTTCGCTAAAAATTGGCTAGAAATACATTCTGCTGGAAAATCAGAAGGAACTATAAAAGAATATAATTATATACTTAATAATTATTTAATTAAAAATTTAGGCAATTTTGAACTAAAAACTATAAAAAAAATAGACATTCAACAAATTCAAAAAGATTTATTAGAAGGTGGGCATATGGAACTTGCTCAAAAAGTCATTCGTTTTGTTAAATCTATTTTAAACGAAGCTGTAGAAAACGATTATATAACTAAAAACGTTGCTATGAATATAAAAAGTCCTAAAATAGTAAAAACAGAAAAACAGATATTAACAGAAGAAGAAGACAATTTGCTTATAGAATGTAGTAAAGTTCATAAACATGGTCTATTTTTTTTATTATTACGTTACTCTGGAATGAGAAAAGAAGAAATTACTGCTTTAGAAATAAATGACATAGATTTAGAACAAAAAATAGTTAGAATAAATAAAGCAACCTCTTTTATTCATAATCAAGCTAAAGTGAAAACTACAAAAAATAAAAAAAATAGAGAAATTCCTATTTTAGATATTGTTTATAATGATTTAGAAAAAAGAATTGATTATTGTAAAGAAAATAAAATAAAATATTTATTTACTATGCAAACTAATAATAAAAAGATGCTATCTGATACTGCAATCAAACGAATGTTAGAAAGTTTTTTATTATGTATGAATAAATTATACTTTGAAAAACATAAAGAAGATAAAAATAAAGAAGATTTAAAAGAAATACATTTTTCTCTGCATCAATTAAGACATTCTTATTGTACAATGCTTTATTATGCTAATATTGGTATTAAAGAAGCTCAAAATTTAATGGGACACTCTAGTGCAGATATGGTATATGATATATATACTCACTTAGACTCTAAAAAAGAAGATACATTAAATTCTTTAAATAATTACCTTAAAATCTGACACACTTTTTGACACACTAAACTATTTAAAATGTTTAAAATGTTTAAAATATTCAATAATTTTTTAAAACTTTAAAACCGCTTTTCTTATTGAAATAGCGGTTTTTCTTTGGTGTTCCATGCCCGAATCGAACGGGCGACCCACAGCTTAGGAGGCTGTTGCTCTATCCTACTGAGCTAATGAAACATATTTCCTTTTTATTTTACTATATTTCTTTTAAAAAATCAATATTCCATTTTCATTATTTTTATGTTATACTATTTCATGTTACAATTTATGTTTTAGAAATAATATTTTCAATTGTAGTTGTTTCTTAATTAATATGAATTGTTTTTAAGGAGTGTCCCCAGCGTTCCGAAATCGGAACGCAAAGGACCGTCCCTAACGTTCGGGAGGAGTTTATTTATGCAAAAAATACTTAGTTATATGAGAAAAACTATTAGAAGTTATGATATGATAGAAAATGGGGATAAAATTGCTGTGTGCTTATCTGGTGGTAAGGATTCTATTACCATGCTTATGGGATTAAAACAACTTCAAACCTATTTTGATAAAGACTTCGAACTTGTTGCTATTAGTGTTAACCCTGGTTTTGATTTTTTTGATGTGGAGTTTTTGCAGAAAACTTGTGATGATATTGGTGTTCCTTTAATTGTTGAGAATAGCCACATTAAGGAAATTGTTTTTGATATAAGGCAGGAAAAAAGACCTTGTTCACTTTGTGCTAATATTCGTAGAGGTATTTTAAATTCTATTGCTATTAGAGAAGGTTGTAATAAAATAGCTTTAGGCCATAATGAAGATGATGTTTTAGAAACATTTTTAATGAATATGTTTTTAACAGGTGCTTTTTCTACTTTTGGTCCAAGTACATATATGGATAGGTCAGAAATTACAGTTATTAGACCTTTAATTATGACCCCTGAAAAGGAAATTAAAAAGTTTGTTAAACGCAATAATATAGAAGTAATGAAAAAAAATTGCCCTATGGATGGTGTTTCTAAAAGAGAGTATATGAAAGATTTACTTTATAAGCTTAATTTAGATATCCCTATGGTTAGAGCTAATTTAATGGGAGTTATTAAAAGAAATAATTTAAAGGGTTGGCATGAATAAAGGGACTTTTTTGTAGTCCCTCTTTATTTTAAATTTTCATACTAAGTTTAACTTTTTGTCTTTCCATATCTATTGCAATTACTTTTACTTTTACAATATCTCCTACTGATACTATTTCTGAAGGATTTTTTACATACTTTTCACTCATTTCTGAAATATGTACTAATCCATCATGTTTTACACCTATATCTACAAAGGCTCCAAAGTCTATTACATTTCTTACTGTTCCTGTTAGTATTTGTCCTTCTTGTAGGTCTTCAAATTTTAATACATCGCTACGTAATACTGGTTTTGGCATTTCTTCACGTGGGTCTCTTCCTGGTTTTGAAAGTTCTTCTATTATATCTTTTAATGTCATTTCTCCTACTTCTAGTTCTTTTGCTGTTTTATCTATTTTTATATATGCTAGCTTTTCTTTTATTTCTTTTAATTTTTCTTTATCGTTTAAATCCTTTTTGCTATATCCTATTAACTCTAAAAGTTTTTCTGCTGTTTCATAACTTTCTGGGTGCACTTCTGTTATTTCTAATGGATTTTTACCTTCTGGTACTCTTATGAAACCTGCACATTGTTCAAATGCTACTTTACCTAACTTTGGAACTTTTAAAAGTTCTTTTCTTTCTTTTATTTTTCCATTTTCATCTCTATATTTTACTATATTATTTGCTATTGTTTTATTAACACCTGCTACATATGAAAGTAATGATGGCGTTGCTGTGTTTACATCTACACCTACTTTGTTTACCGCATCTTCTACTACTCCAGTTAAACTTTCCCCTAGCTTCTTTTGATCTACATCATGTTGGTATTGTCCTACTCCTATTGCTTTTGGTTCTATTTTTACAAGTTCTGCAAGTGGGTCTTGAAGTCTTCTTGCTATTGATATTGCTCCTCTTAATGAAACATTTATGTCTGGGTATTCTTCTGTTGCAAGTTTTGAGGCTGAATATACACTGGCTCCCGCTTCTGATACTATTGCATAATGTACTTCTTTTCCATATTTTTCTTTTACTTCTTTTATAACATCTGCTACAAATATTTCAGATTCACGTGAGGCTGTTCCATTTCCTATTGCAAACATATTTACATTATATTTTGTAATTAGGCTTATTAAAACTTTTTTAGCTCCTTCTATATCATTTTGTGGCTCTGTTGGATATATTGTTGTTGTATCTAAAAGTTTTCCAGTTTCATCTATTACTGCTATTTTACAACCTGTTCTATATGCAGGGTCAAAACCTATTACTGTTAAACCTTTAAGTGGTGCACCTAGTAATAATTGTTTGGCATTTTGGCCAAATACTTTTATTGCTTGTTCTTCTGCTTTTTCAGTTAGGTCACTTCTAATTTCTCTATCTATTGAAGGTTCTATCAAACGTTTCCAGCTGTCTTGTATAGTGTCTTTTAGTACTTCTTCATATTGTTTATTTTTAATAATATCTTTTTCTATTATTTCTAGTATTTTTTCTTCTTGCTTTTCTATTTTTACTTTTAAAAATTCCTCTTTTTCTCCTCTGTTTATTGCTAAAATCCTATGACTTGGAATTCTGTTTACTTTTTCACTAAACTCATAATACATTTCATAATTAGACTTTTCATCTTCTTTTGAAGCTTTGGTTACTATTTGACCATCTCTATAAATTAATCTTTTTATTTGTTTCCTATATTCAGCGTTATCTGATATGTTTTCTGCAATAATATCTTTTGCTCCAGCAATTGCATCGTCGGCTGTTTCCACACTTTTTTCACTATTTGTGAATTCTTCTGCTATTTGTCTTAAATTTCTTTTATCTTCTTGTTTGATTATGATTTCAGAAAAAGGTTCTAAACCTTTTTCTTTAGCAATAGTTGCTCTTGTTCTTTTCTTTTGTTTATATGGTCTATATATGTCTTCAACTTCTGCTAAGGTTTTAGCTAGTTCTAAAGCAATTACTATTTCATCTGTAAGCTTTCCTTGCCCTTCTATAGAATTTTCAACTTCTGCCTTCCTTGTTTCTAAATTTCTTAAGTAATTTAGTCTATCTCCTAAATCACGAAGTTGCTCATCAGAAAGTCCTCCAGTTGCTTCTTTTCTATAACGTGCAATAAATGGAATTGTATTTCCTTCATCAATAAGTTTAACAGTAGCTTCAACTTGACTTATCTTTACTTGTAACTCTTCTGCTATAATTTTAGTAATATTCATTTTTTAATTATCTCCTTTTTTATTACTCCAAAAAAATTGAGTAGTTATATTATTTTTTGATTATATCAAATGATTTTTATTTTAACAAGTACATTTTTTTGAACTAATTTTTAAAATTTTTTAATTCATTTTGAACTATTTTATTCTTTAAAAGGGACAGGAGAAATTAGCACATTTTATTTTTTTAAAGATGTGTCAGCTTCGCCTATCCCTTTTAATATTATTTTACTTTTATTTGTTTTCTATTTATTGTATGCTAGAACTTATAACTCTAACAAAATATTACTTTTTCCATTTTAATTAGCCTCTATCTTTATCATTTCCTTTTTGATAGCAGTTATTTAAGTCTCTCGCTGCTTGTATATTTTGTATTCTTCTTTGTCCTTCTTTTTTGTCTACCCAGTAATCTACTACGCTATTGTAATAAATTTCTTTTTGTTTATTAGTAGCTTCTTCCATAAGTTCAAGAGCTTCATCAACTCTTTGTACTGATGCTATTTTTGCTTCTCTTGTCATTTCTTCATTTTCCATCTTGTCAAATCTTAAACTTAATCTGTATATATATACATCATTATTATCATCTTTTGTTTTTGTTTCTACTGTAATAACATCTTCTTCAATTCCGTGTTATTTTAGCACTTTCAAATTTTCCTTCTATTTCTCCTGTTTTTCCCATTCTTCTTATTATAAAATTGAAAGTATTTAATATTTCTTGTTCAGAATAACTTTTCATAAAATAATCTTTTACTTTAATTTCATCCTTAAATGACATAGAACTGTCCTCCTATTTATTTTTTTCTTTATACTATCATAATCAAATTATAAAAGTCAATATAAAATAAACCTTAAGTTTCAGTATTTTTCTAAATATCTTAGTAATATCCTAATTTTCTATTTTAATTCATAAATATATTGATTTTTTCCTATTTAACAAGAAAGTAGCTTTTCCACGCTACTATACAATTAAAATAGCATACTTTTCTATAATATAAGAAAGTAGTTCCACTACATGGGCAATTAATACTCTCTCCTACAATTTAACTTAAAATAGAGCAATTTTTATTATATAAAATAAACAGAAAAGATTTCTCCTTTCTGTTCTACTCTATTCCTAAATATTCGTTATAGCTTACTTCTCTGTCTATTACTTTATCTAGTTTTATATCTATTATTCTATTTGCTACTGTTTGTGTTAATTGATGGTCATGTGATGTGAATATGATGTTTCCAATAAACTTTTTCATTCCTTCGTTTAGTGCAGTTATACTTTCCATATCTAAGTGGTTTGTTGGTTCATCCATTATAAGCATATTTGCTCCAGATAACATCATTTTTGAAAGTACACATCTTACTTTTTCTCCTCCTGATAGCACTTTTACATATTTTAATGCTTCTTCTCCTGAAAATAACATTCTTCCTAAGAAGCTTCTTACATATGTTTCATCTGGATCCTTTGAATACTGACGTAACCAGTCTGTTATTGTCATATCTTCTTCGAATAAATAGTTGTTGTCTTTTGGGAAGTATGTATTTGTTATTGTTGTTCCCCATTCAATTTCTCCTTCATCTGGCTCAATTTCTCCTGCTATTATTTGAAATAGTACGGTTTTTGCATTTTCATTATCTGCTAAAAACGCTATTTTATCTCCTTCTTTTACTACAAATGATACATTATCTAATAGTTTTTCTCCATTTATTGTTTTTGATATATTTTTTACTTTTAATATTTCTTTTCCTGGCTCTCTGTCTGGTTTAAAGTCTATATATGGATATCTTCTATTTGAAGGTTTTATTTCATCTAGTTCTATTTTTTCTAATGATTTTTTTCTTGATGTTGCTTGTTTTGATTTTGATGCATTTGCACTGAATCTTGCTATAAAAGATTGTAATTCTTTTATTTTTTCTTCTTTCTTTTTGTTTTGTTCTTTCATTTGTTTTAATAAAAGTTGACTTGATTCATACCAGAAGTCATAGTTTCCTGGGAATACTTTTATTTGGCCAAAGTCTACATCTGCTATGTGTGTACATACTTTGTTTAGGAAGTATCTATCATGTGATACTACTATTACTGTGTTTTCAAAGTTTATTAAGAATTCTTCTAGCCAGTTAATGCTTTTTAAGTCTAAGTCATTTGTAGGTTCATCTAGTAGTAATATATCTGGATTTCCAAATAGTGCTTGTGCTAGAAGTACTTTTACTTTTTCTTTTGCTTCTATTTCACTCATTAATTTGTAATGATTTTCTGTATCTATTCCTAAATCATTTAGAAGTTGTGCTGCATCTGATTCTGCATTCCATCCATCTAATTCTGCAAAACGTTCTTCTAATTTTGCTGCTTTCATTCCATCTTCTTCATTAAAGTCTGTTTTTGCATATATAGCGTCTTTTTCTTTCATTATCTTATATAATTCTTCATTTCCCATAATTACAGTATCCATTACTGTGTATTCTTCAAAGGCAAAGTGGTCTTGTTTTAAAACAGAAAGTCTTTCTCCTTTTTCTTTTGTTACTTCACCTTTGCTTGGCTCTAATTCCCCTGATAATATTTTTAAAAATGTTGATTTTCCAGCTCCATTTGCTCCAATTATTCCATAACAACAACCTTTATTAAATTTTATATTTACATCTTCAAACAATGTTCTTTTTCCAAAACGTACTGTTACTCCAATTGCATTTAGCATGTTTTTCCTCCTTATTTTTGACACGTTGGGGATGTTTTCCTTCCATGTCATTTATCCCTTTCACTTTTTTGTATAGTTAGTGACGCTAAAAAAAGCGTTACCTAACAGTGTTACTATTATATATGATATTGTATTTTTTTTCAAGTGTTTTATTGCTTTATGTTTATTTGTATGATATACTTTTTATGTTACTATAAATTGGTAGTTTTGAAAGAGAGGTAGTTTTATGTTTAAAACTGAACACTTAATTGGCCGGTCTATTTATGAAAGCTCTAAAGTAGTTTGTATGGATGTGCGTACAAAGTATGACAACGTATTTGTAACACAAATTTTAGTTTCATTAAATGATTTCGAGCCACATTTTGATGACAATTGGATAGATAAATTTATTGAGACCACTGCTATTCATCTTTCTCATAATGACATAAAGCGAGAAATATTAGAAGGTGTACTTCAGTATCGTAATGTAAGAATACAAATGTAGAAATTTAAATGTATTAGAAAAGAAGAAAGTAACTTCACAACAATGGAACTTTTCAATTTGTAACAGTAATTTTTTATTACTGTTTTGGGTGCGCTCCCAGCTACAAAGAGATTACTATATATCAAAATCTTCGAAGAATGAGCGGACTTAGAGAAGACTTACCCTATAGTTTTAACTCAAAATAGAATATTTCTCTATAATATAAAAAAGTAGCAAATTAAGAATTTAACTTGCTACTTTTTTATTAATTTTAGTTATAAAATATATATTTCTAATATTAATTCTTTTATTTTTCTATTTGCCATAACAATATTGGATATCCATTATTTATATTTGTTTCATCATTTTTCCAAACTGGATTGTTTCCTACACTAATAGCATAGTCATTGAATTTTTTAGCTAGATTTTTTAATGTTTGCTCTGTTGAACCTTCTGCTTCTTCTAACCCAGTTGATGAATTGTTTATTCCACAACCATATGTTACTCCACCTTTGTTTAAGTAATATATATTATATAATACTCCATTGTTTTCTCCTATTACTCCTCCTACATATTGTATACATGTTATTTTGCCTATATTATAACTACTCACAACTTCTTTTAAGCCTGGAACTATTATACCTACTAAGCCACCTGCTCTATTATTAGTTGCATTTACATCTCCTATATTATAGCAATTACCTATATATCCATATTTCCCATCATCATTACCTATATATCCTGCAATTCCTCCTACATTACTACTTCCATTTATAGTTCCTGCATTATAACATTGACCTATATCTATTTTTGTTAGTCCACCTCCTAATATCCCCCCTACGTTTTGTGTACCTCTTATTGTAACTTCTGAAGTGTTTTTACATTGACGAATTTTTGGTTGTATATCTTCTGTTATATTTGCATTTGTAATACTTCCATTACTAATTCCACAAATGCCACCAACATAATATCCTTCGGAGGTTATGCTTCCACTATTAGTGCATTTGGTTATTGTATTTATATTATTCCCTGCAATTCCTCCTGCTGAGTCTCCTCCTGAAATTATATTAGCTTTATTAGTCACATTTTCTATAGTTCCTTCATTTCTTCCTACTATAGCACCTATTGCGCTGTCAGTAAAATTAGTACGCTCTACATGTCCTGTAACTGTTAAATTCTGAATTTTACCTGTATAACCTATCCTTCCAAATAATCCAATTGCAAATTCTTGGTTAGTTTTAATGTATAAATTTTTTAATTCATTATTATCTCCATCATAAGTTCCTAAAAAATAAATTCCCACAGCATTTCCTATTGGTATCCATGTTCCTATTTCACTATTACATACTGTATTTAAGTCAATATCTTTTGCTTGTTTTATTATTTTTCCTTCATATGTTAATCCTTTATTTACTTTGTCTCTAAGTACTACTAATTCTTCTGCTGTTCTTATTATCTCTTCTGTTTTTTCTACTACCTTTCTATTTTCTGTATTCCCTGTTTTGTCTGTTATTATTAATGTATATTCTTCATCAAATTCTACTACCAATTCTTTTTGTACTTTTTCGTTTTTTGTTTGCATATTTATTATTGTTCCATCTGGTTTTATTATTTCCACTTTTTCTAATTCAGTATTACTTTCTATTGTTACTAATAATTGTGCTTCATATTTTCCACTTGCATTCTTTCCTAAATATTTTTGTACTTCTGATGTTACTTTTATTTGTGTTTCTCCTAAGATTTTCGTTATTACTAGTTTTTCTCTATCTATTGTGAAATTATAAGTATCTACTATTACATTATCTCCATTTACTTCCATTTTGTTTTTTTGTAGCATTCCATCTAAAAAGTCAGCATTATTATAGCTTGCATTTGTTTCTTTTTCTATTACTGCTTCAATTAATACTGTTTCTAATTTTTCTCTTGCTTCACTTAAAGTATAGTGTTCTTTTGCTTGTTTTGCTCTTTCAAATATTCCATTTGCCCCTAAACTTATATTTATCACTATCCCTGCCAATATGATTAGCAATATTATTGTGATGACTAGGGTTATTAGAGTTATTCCAGTATTAGTTATAATCCTTTCAGTTATATTTCTATCCATTTTCTTTGAACTTTCTTTTTTACCTCTCATTTATTTTTCTCCTCATATAACTTTATATAACACATTATATATTCTATAATTTTAAATAACAATAAAAGCGACTTTTTTTATTAGTCACCTTTATACATAACTTTTTTATTTTACTTGCCACTTTAATATTGGGTATCCATTATTATATTTCCATGTGCCATTTTCATTTTTTTCATCATCTATATAAAAGTTTCCTAAGTTATAAGATGTTATTATTTGACTTTTTGTATATGAATTATTAATTTTACTATTGGCACTCACATTATAACCTACTATTTCACCAGTATGTTCAGTTCCATTTATTGTTCCTATATTGTAACAATTGTTTATTATTAACATTGGTGCAGTTGCATGAACATTTCCTGAAATTCCCCCTATGTTAGTATAGCCTTGTATGTTTCCTATATTATAACAGTTACTAATTTCTGCATTTGCATAATTACTTCCTATAATTCCACCTATGCATGCTATATTTGACTTATTCTCATATGCACTAATATTACCTGTATTATAACTTTCATGTATAGAACTATTTGTTTGTAGTAGACCTACTATTCCACCTACATACCATCCATTTCCTATTACTGTTGCTGAATTTGAAACTTTTGATATTGTTGTACTATTTGTACATCCAACTATTCCTCCTACCATACAGCCAATTTCATTTGCTGTTGTAGCTTTTATAGTATTATTTTTAGTTGTATGAATATTTTCTATTAAACTATTTGCGCTATCTCCAATTATTCCAACACAAAATTTTCCTTCAATTATACTATTTTCTATTACTATATTCTTAATTACAGCTCCATTAACAACACTAAATAAGCCTTGGTAAGCTTTATTAGATTTAACATAAATATTAGATATAGTATGATTATCACCATCAAATGTTCCTTTTAAATACCCTATTGGTACCCAACTTATTTCTTCTCCATTTACATTTTCTCCACATATGCTTGATAAATCTATATCTCTTCCTAGCTTAACTATTTTCCCTTCAT
>CATNCV010000011.1 GCA_950096965.1 uncultured Clostridiaceae bacterium
CATTCCAGACTAAAAAAGAAATTAAAAAATGAATATCTATAATGAAAACAAGGAAACATTATATGCTAACCTTTATTACCTAATGCCATTCTTTGATTCAAGATATCTAGTAGTAGATGGAGCTAAAATCAGTGAAGACCATGTTTTAAATAAAAAAGCTATTAAAACTGTTTTACCATACAATAAAGATAATACATGTATACTAGCTCTTACAGAAGAAAACTATAATACAATAGACCATATCAATATTGTATTTACAGATAATTCAAGTGAGACATACAAAGTAAGATTTAAAAACATGAAAGGACATGTAGCTTCATATAAAGTAGAAGGACTAGGAATTGAATATAATTTTAATAATTATATTGTAAGACAAGATGCACAAATTGTAAAAGAACTTGTTAACTATATTAAAAATTTAGAATATAACAGGGACCTAAAAGGATTAGGTAGTATCGCTTTAGGTGAGCGTATTTATGCAGATTTCTTTAATGAAATAACAAGAAGTGAAGAAAATGCGACCCAATTTATTTTAAATTATTTTGCAAATGTTAGAGGATATAGTATCACATTTGATAATGATATTTTAAATCAATATATAAAAGCTGATTTAACAGGTTATGGTGAAAAATTAAAACAAGCAATATATGCGTATAACTATTATTCACGTTTTTATGGTATAGAAGTTAATGGTGTTAATATTGCTGATATGCTATTCTTTAAAGGGGAGTTATATCAAAAAAATGCAAACACTAAAAACTTAATACAAGAGTTCTTGAAAAGCAAATGGAAAGCTTCTCATGTTACCCAGATGTTCTTTAAAGAAACATTAGGGCCATGTGTTAATAGTGGTACAGTGCAAGAATTTATAGAAAAAAACATTAGAATGTTTGCTAATAATCAAGACCCAAATGATTGGTTTACAGAGAACTTTAATGGTATTTTGGAAGAAGTACCAATTGCAGGAAAAGAAGACAGTATTGATTATAGAGCATGGACACAACTTAAGAAACAAGAAAAATTCATTTTACCAGTATTAACATTACCAAAAGATTCAGCCTATATGATATCAGCACCAACTACATTTATAATAGGTTCTCAAAGAGTTTATGTAAGAGAACCAGGAAATGAAGCACAAGTTCAAAATTTACGAACATTAGCTAAGAATTTTGCTAATCAGATTGGTGTATTTTATAGTACAGCATCAGGTTTTATAGAACCACATATCTTCAATCAAATATGTGATATAGCAATTGACACTACTGTTTTGCCAGTATTAGGAGAACAAAAAAAAGATAAAGCAACTGACCCATTCTGCAAAAACTTTAATGAGTTATTACATGAATGGTTTACAATAAGAGGAGTTGCAGCTTATTCAGGTTCAAATAGAATTTATTATGTTGTTGATAATGCATTAACAAGTTATAGTCGTACATGGTCGCATGAAACTGGACATAACCAATGTAATTTCTTATTCTTTAAAAGAAACGGATTTAGGCCAGTAGGTGGATGTAATAATAATGATGGTTCAGGAACAGAAGATTACACAGATGGAAATACAACACAAGGCTTTGGTGATGGAGCAGTAAACTTTAATTTAAGTTATAACTTTAATAATGACCAATTAATAACAACTAATTTAACAACAGAGAGAATTAATACAACAGAAAAGATAGAAAGTTATTATAAAGGAATGTTTGAAGCAATAGACTTTTTAGATTATGCAGAAGCAAAAGCATTTTTAAGACTAACACCAGAAGAACAGTCTAAAGTTGCAGTACAAATTTACTATCCAAATGCACCAGGAAATTATGCAAATGTAGGATGGAAACCAATTTCAAAAGAAGAATTTGAAGAAATGAACTTAAAAACAATAGAAGACATTTATGATAACCAAATTACAATTAAACCAGGAGTAACTGCTCCAGTTACACAAACTGGAGAACAAGGATTATATGGTTCTGAAAATATGTATATAAGACGTTGGTATCAACCATATAATGAAAAAGGAAGAACTCATAGTTATGGATTTACATATACATCTTGGCAAATGCTAGGAATTGGTGGATATGATGGAGGATATATTACTTACTTTAGTGGAAAGAGTAAAAATGATTTAGATGCTATCCAAAAAGTAACAAAAGACCCAACAATGACATGGAAGAAATTTAAAACAGGTCGTTATGAATTAATGGAAGATAGTTGGAATACAATTCCATACTTAAATGCAGACGACTTAGTAGATAAATATGTAGAGGCATTAAAATTAGATGCTACAAATAGTGATAGAAATATTACAAATAGTACAAATGTTAGAAGAATGAACTACCATTATCTAAAACGTGTAACAAATGATTTCAGAGAAGAAGTATTAGATGGCGATATTGAAAAAATTCATATTACTAGTGCAGAACAATTTAAACAAAAATTAACAGAAAATCTTTGTGCTTATTATGTATTAGATAATGATATAGATTTATCTGGTGTAAGTGAAGGAAATTCTATTATAGATGGATGCTTTATGGGTAAATTAGATGGTCAAGGACATAAATTAACTGGAAATACAGTTCCAATCTTTAATAATATTAAATTTGCTCATATTTCTAATTTGAAAATAGAAAATAGTAATATTACAAGCAATTTAGCAGATGTAGGAGCGCTTGCTAAAACATTACAATATAGTGAAATGGAAAATGTATTAGGCAATAATATTAATATACAAACTACTAATAAACAAGTTGGTGGATTAGTTGGTAGTATGGTAAATTGCCTTGTAAAAAATGTACATGTTACAGAATTACAAGTATCAGGAACAGCAAGAGTAGGTATGATTTCTGGATATGTTGGACAAAGCCAAATAGAAGAATGCTCAAGCAATGGAAATGTAGTATCAACAGGAAATGCTGTTGGAGGATTATTAGGAGAAATTTATAATAAGACAACAGTTAGAAATTGCTATTCAGTAGGAGAAGCAAAAGGAAACCAAGATATTGGTGGATTTGTTGGATATGTAAATACTTCATACATTATTAATTGCTTTAGCAATACAAAAGCAACAGGGAATGCAGGAACAGCAAGCTTTACAGGACAAACAATAGGAAATTCTATTATCAAAAATAATATTACTTTAGTAAATCAAACAACAGGATACAAATTTGATGGTAGAACAGCTAATAACAAATTTACAAACTTTAGTGGAAACTATGAAAATAAAGCAAATGTGGGAAAATCTACATTAACAAGAACAGGTATTGACTTTACAGGCAAAATAAGTATAGCAGAGGGAACAGAATTTAAAAAGGAAAGTTTCTATACAGAAACATTAACTTGGGATAATAATATTTGGGACTTTAGCCAAGTTGCAACAGGAGGATTACCAAAACTAAAAAATGATGATCCAAATAATATAACAAGTACATCAGAAATATATAGTATTACAAATGCTGAAGAATTTGAAAGATTATTAAAAGAACATAGGGAAGCAACATTTGTAATAGAGCAAGATATTGATTTATCTACTATAGAAACTACAACCACAATTATTGATGGTGTGTTTATGGGAAGAATAGAAGGAAATAACCATACATTAAGAGGAAATACAGTTCCAATATTCCATACAATTCGTTACGCACAGATTTCTAATTTGAAGCTAGAAGAAAGTAATGTAACAAAAAGTGAATCAGATGTAGGTGCACTTGCAAAAATATCTGATTATGTAGAACTAAACAATGTAGTGGCAAAAAATATTAATGTATCAAACAGAAGTCAAGATACTGGTGGATTAATTGGTATTATGACTTATACAAATGTACAAAATGTACATATTATAGGTGCAAATATTTCAGGTACAAATAGAGTAGGAGCTCTAGTAGGATATGTAGGATATTCAAACATAAAAGAAAGCAGTAGTAATGGAAAAGTTACAGCTAGTGGAAATGCTGCTGGAGGATTTATGGGAGAAGTAATTAATGGAACAACAATTGAAAATAGTTATTCAATAGGAGAAGTAATAGGAACACAAAATGTTGGAGGATTTATAGGAAATTTAAATAAATCTACAATTATCAATTGTTTAAGTACAGTAAAAGTAGATGGAGATGAATCAGCAGCAGGATTTATAGGACAATCAGGAAATAATTCTATTGTAAAAAACAATATTTCTCTTGGAAATCAAGCAAGGAATAAGTATAAATTTGATGGTAAAACAATTCAAGAACAACTAGGGGGATATGAAAATAACTATGAATATGCTGGAAACAAAGGAATATCTACTCTAACAAGAGAAGGAATTGACTTTGCAGGAAAAATTAGTGTAGCAAACACAGAGAATATAACAAGTGAAGAATTCTATACTAATACATTAGACTGGAATAAAGAGATTTGGGACTTTAGCAATATATCAGGAGAAAATGTACCAAAATTAAAAAATTCTGATCCAAATGAAGTAATAGGAATAAGAATACCAGTACATGCTATTCATACAACAGAAGAATTTGAAACATTGCTAAATCAATATCCAGAAGACAAATTTACAATTGAAAATGATATTGACTTATCTACATTAAATAAAACAACTACAATTGTTGATGGAACATTTTATGGAGAAATAGAAGGAAATAACCATATATTAAAAGGAAATACAGTTCCAATCTTTAATAAAATTTGGCATATAAAAATGTCTAATGTAAAATTAGAAGGAAGCAATATAAACAAAAATGAAATAGATGTAGGGGCACTTGCAAAAGTAGCTGATGATGTTGAATTAACCAATATAGTGGCAGAAAATATCAATGTAATAAATAAAAAACAAGATGTTGGTGGATTCATTGGAATTATGACTAACTCTAATTTAGAAAATGTACACATTATAGGAGCGAATATTTCAGGTACAAGTAGAATAGGTGATTTAGTAGGATATGTAGGTAATTCAACAATCAAAGGATGCAGTAGTAATGGTACAATTGTAGCTACTGGAAATGCTATAGGAGGTCTTATTGGAGAAGCAATTAATAACACAATTATTGAAAATTGTTATTCAGTAGGAGATGCTAATGGAAATCAAGATATTGGTGGCTTAGTAGGAATACTAAGAGAATCTACAATAATCAATTGCTTTAGTGTAGTAAAAGTATCTGGAAATGCAGGAGTAGCAGGATTTATAGGACAATCAGCAAATAATTCTATTGTTAAAAATAATATTGCTCTTGGAAATCAATTTAAACAATATAAATTTGATGGAAGAACTAATCAAGAACAGTTTGAAGGATATGAAGGCAATTATGAGTATGAAGAAAATAGTGGAACTTCTAACTTAACAAGAGAAGGAATTGACTTTACAGGAAAAATAAGTGTAGCAAATAAAGAGAATGTAACAAGTGAGGACTTCTATACTAATACATTAGGATGGAATAAAGATATTTGGGATTTTAGCAATATAGCAGAAGAAAATATACCAAAATTAAAAAATGCTGATCCAAATGATAAAATAGCAATACATGCAGTAGAAAGCTATTCAATTCATTCAGCAGATGAATTTATACAATTAATTACAGCACATAGAAATGCAGTATTTACAATTGAAAATGATATAGATTTTTCAGGAAAGAAATTTAGCATTGGAAGCACAGTAATATCAGGAGTATTTGCAGGAGAAATTAAAGGTAATAATCATGCTATAAGAAATTTAAAAGATACAACATTGTTTGAACAATTTGAAGGTAAAGTAGATGGATTAAATATAGAAGATTGTTCTTATGGAGTAAAATGGAAAAATGGATTTATTGATTGGAGTGTGAGTAATCCACTTAGATTTCAGATGGCAACTTTTGCAAAAAAAGCAATAAATGCAAAATTTACTAATATGAAATTCAATAATATTACTATGCTAGGAAAATATACATATGCTATAGTGGTTTCTGATGATCAAAATTGTACATATGAAAATATCAATATTAAAAATGCTTATATAAATGGAAGAGCTAGTGGAAGCCAAATTGCTACAATAGCTGCAATAAAAACAGGTGGAACTATTAAAAACTGTTATATACAAGCAGGAATATATGCAGCAGGAGTACAAAACGGAGGTATTATATCAATAAGCAAAGGAGACATCACAATTGAAAATGTAATATCTAATGTTTATATGGCATGTAGTTCAAATGCTGATAGTGCGAAAAATTGGGGTGGACTTGTTTATAAAGTAGAAAATGGAAATTTAGTTGTTAAAAACTCAGCAGTAATTACAAAACAAAAACAAACTAATAACCAAATTAATAAAGTTATTTCAACAATTAATGAAGGGGCTAATGTTATATTTGAAAATTGCTATGAAAATGCAGATTCAATTGGTATAACAAATAGTGACAAAGAAGGCATTAAAACTGTAACAAATGCTGAATTACTAACAAAAGATTTTTATACAAATGTATTACATTTAGATGAAAATATTTGGAACTTAGACAACATACAAGAAATAGAAATAACAAATCTAGACAATCTAAATACTGAAAATCCAGTTGTTAAATTTATTACTTTTGGATTAAAAGATAATTAGTATTTAATAAATGTAAAGAGAAAGCCTTAGATTATTAAAATTTAATACTGTTAACAAAAATATTTTGTTAACAGTATTTTTATATTACTTACTTAGGAGCGAATAATTTAACACGTAGTAAAGCCACTTTTGTTCTATGTTTCAAATTAAAATTATGAGGTTACAAAGGCTACCTAAGTAAGTCTTAAACCATATTATTCTATAATAAAAAAGCATGCTATTTAATAAAATTATAGTGGTACAAATATTTTGATATTCAATAATAAATTTACTTTATTACAAGAACTTTAATAAAATAGTGCTTAAATTTTACAAAAAAGCAGTTTAGAACAAATTCTAAACTACTTTTACTATATTTAAATTAATACAGGTACAATGCTTTCCTTAGCGTAATATTCTCCCATCTTTACGTTCTACTATACTTAAATTAATACATAGATTTCCTCTTTTGAAAAAGTTTTGTCTTCATAAGAAATTACATTCTATCATATTTGAATTAGTACCTTTAAATTTCCTAAAAGATATCAGAGGTTCTACTCACTTACACTTTACTTAACCTTTACAAAATTTGTTTCTTCTCCGCTTAATACCAATAAGTGCACATATTTTCTTAAATAGAATTTGAATAATATTTCTATTGTAAGGAACTATAGCAAGTTCGACATTTTCTAAAGCAGCATATTTTTCATCTAGTTTGGTCATTATATTAATATAATAGTCATTAAAAAAAGAATAATTATCAGTTACACCAATTAAATCTTTATAATTATATAATTTTCTTCTATAGTCTTCAATTTCTTGTGCAGAGTATACATTGACTAAAGTATTATTAAAATATGAACTCAAAATAAGTTCTTGTGTTTCGAAAAATATTTTTTGAATTCTATTTTTATAATTTCCTATTTTAGTAGAAACAGAGGCTATAAACCTATCAGATAATACTTCTTTTTCAAGTTTAGAAGAAAGTAAGACTATTTTTTCCTCTAAACTTAATATTTTATCTAAGTTACTTTGAATTGTATAAAAATTATCTTTTCCACATATGTTTATAAAAGATTTAACAAATTTAGAATTGCTATTAAAAGTACTATCAAATAAAACATTTTCACCAGTAACATAAGCCATTTGACTAACTAAAGTACATATAATAGGGTAGCAATTTGGTGTATTTGTTGCAAGTTCAATATCATAATATTTAACAGTTTCCTTTTCATTTTTAAGAGCTTTAGCAGTAATTAGTTGTACAGAAGCTTCATTTAAGGCCATTCCTGTAACCTTTAACCCTGTAAAATCACATAAACCTAATTTATAAAGCACATTCTTTTTATCTTTTACTTCTTGATAAAAATGTATAAACTCATGTACAGCATATTTTTGCATATCTTCTATAGAAAGTTTATCTCTAAAATATATACTAGAATTTTTATAAAAGTAGCTTGCTTCACCCATATTACTAGGAATATCAGCTATATACA
Source organism: uncultured Clostridiaceae bacterium (assembly GCA_950096965.1). Taxonomy (GTDB): domain Bacteria; phylum Bacillota; class Clostridia; order TANB77; family CAG-508; genus UMGS1663. The sequence continues at coordinate 8,029 of CATNCV010000011.1, forward strand.
TAGGTATATTAGAAATTTTCATAAACAATTTATCATAATTAAAACCATAAAAAGGAAAAGCACAAATTAACTTTTCAGCAACATAGTTAGCAATTAAAGTTACTGAAAGAGCATCAACAGGTTTAATAACCAATATACCATCCTTTTTTAAGTCTTTTTCAACATTCATTCAAACTTTCTCCTTTGTAGGGGCGAGCATAGCTCGTCCTAAGTAATTCTAATATATTATACAACATAATAAGTAAATTAGAGTTACAAGAGTGTTAAAGTTTTATTACATTTTGATTACTGAAAATAAGTTAATAGTAGATTTTAGAACCAAAGATATTGAACCAAAGAAATTTATAAAAAATATGTTTGTTTTAAAGTCCATAAAAGTTAATACTTTCTATACATTTCTATATAAACTAAAAGTAGATATTTATATAAAAAATAAAATACTTAAATGTAGAAAAATGTTGTTAAAAGGTTTTATTTGTGATATAAAATATAGTAGAAAAAATATAAATAGTGGGGGAAAATAATGAATAAACAACAATTAGCAGCAAAAATTTGGGCATCAGCAAATAAAATGCGTTCTAAAATAGAAGCGAATGAATACAAAGATTACATTCTTGGTTTTATTTTTTATAAATTTTTATCAGATAGGGAGATTAATTACTTAAAAGATGAATTCTATACAGATGATGAAATAAAAGAACTAAATGAAAAAAATGAAGACGATGTAAATTTGTGTAAGCAAAATTTAGGATACTTTATAGCATATAATGATTTGTTTTCTACATGGTTAAAACTAGGAAGTGAATTTAATGTAACTAATGTTAGAGAAGCTTTAATAAGGTTTGAAAGAAACATTGACGAAAACCACAAAAGAGTATTTTCAGGAATATTTGAGACTCTTGAGACAGGTCTTTCTAAATTAGGAGAGAATATCAACTCACAAACTAAGTCTGTAAAAGACTTAATAAAATTAATTCGAGATATACCAATGAATGGCAAACACGACTATGATGTATTAGGCTTTGTTTATGAATACCTAATAAGTAATTTTGCAGCAAATGCAGGAAAAAAAGCAGGTGAATTCTATACGCCACATGAGGTATCAGTTTTGATGTCAGAAATTGTAGCTAATCATTTAAAAGATAGAGAAAAAATAACTATATATGACCCAACTTCAGGTTCAGGTTCACTTCTTATAAATATTGGTGCATCAGCTTCAAAGTACATTAAAGGTGATAATAAAATTGTTTATTATGCACAAGAGTTAAAGCAAAATACTTATAATTTAACAAGAATGAATTTAATTATGAGGGGAATAATTCCAGCTAATATTTTCACTAGGAACGGAGATACATTAGAAGATGACTGGCCTTATTTTGATGAGTTTAATCCAGAAGAAACATATAGAATACAACAAGTAGATGCAGTAGTTTCAAATCCACCATATTCTCAAAATTGGGATTCAACAGATAAAGAGGCAGAACCTAGGTATAAAGATTATGGACTAGCTCCAAAATCAAAGGCGGATTATGCATTTTTATTACATGACTTATATCATGTAGATAACCGTGGAATAATGACCATAGTTCTTCCACATGGTGTGTTATTTAGAGGTGGAGAAGAAGGAGAAATAAGAAAAAAACTTATAGAACAACATAACATAGATACTATAATAGGGCTTCCATCAAATATTTTCTTTGGTACAGGAATACCAACAATTATTATGATATTAAAGAAAGAAAGAGAAAATTCAGATGTACAAATAATAGATGCATCAAAAGGCTTTATGAAAGAAGGAAAAAACAATAAACTAAGGGCATGTGATATAAAGAAAATAGTAGATGCAGTAATAAATAGAGAAGATATTCCTAAATTTTCAAAAGTTGTAACAAGGGAGGAAATAAGGCAAAACGGATATAACCTAAATATTCCAAGATATATTGATACAGCAGAAGAAACAGAAAGCTTTGATATATATGCTTCAATGTTTGGAGGAGTTTCAGAAACAGAAATAAGCAAATATGAAGAAATTTGGGAGGCATTTCCAAATTTAAAAAATAATATATTTAGAAAAATAAATGAAAATTATTATGAACTAAAAGTAGAAGATATAAAAGATATTATTAATAATGATAAAGATATAAAAAATTTAAAAGAAATATTCAGAAACGAATTTAGTAATTTTGAACAATACTTAAAAGATAATTTAGTATATAAACCAGAGCAAATAGATATTGATAGTGAAGAAAAGAAATTAACAGACATAATGTTTGAAAAACTTAAAAACTATAGTTTAATTGATAAATATAAGGCATATCAAATATTAGATGATAACTGGAATATAATATCAGGAGACTTAGAAATAATTCAAAAAGAAGGAATAGATAGTGTAAGAAAAGTTGACCCTAATATGATATTAAAAAATAATGAAACTGAAGTACAGGAAGGCTGGAAAGGTCGTATAATTCCATTTGAGTTAATACAAAAATGTAAATTACAAGCTAGCTTAAAAGAGATAGAAGATGAGCAAAATAGATTAAATACAATTGCAACTGAATATGAAAGCATATTAGATGAAATTCCAGAAGAAGATAAACAAAGTATAACAAATGAAAAAGGTGACAAAATTGACTTTAAAAGTGTTACAAATAAAGTAAAAGAATATAAAGAAAATAAAATAAAAATTGTAAAAGGGTCAATAGAAGAGAAAATTGTAAAATTAGACAAATTACATGATGAAGAAAAAAAAGTAAATAAAACACTAAGAGAAAAGAAAATAAAATTACAAAATGATTCAAAAAAAGCCATAGAGAATTTATCAGATGAAGAAATATATGAAATGTTAAATGAAAAATGGGTAAAAGAATTAATAGAAAATATTAACAAATTACCAGAAGAAATAATAGCTGAATTTACCAAAGACATTGAAAAAACTATAAAAAAATATGATACAACTCTAATAGATTTAGAAAATGAAATAAAAGGTTCTGAAAAAGAGCTAGCTACAATGATTAATGAATTAACAGGAAACGAGTTTGATATACAAGGGCTTAACGAATTAAAACTATTATTAGGAGGTAATTAACTTGGAAGAAAAAAAGAATATTCCTCAGATAAGATTTAAAGGATTTACAGAAAAGTGGGAAGAACATAAGTTATTTGACATTGCAAGTTATAGAAATGGAAAAGCTCATGAGAATGATATTGACAAAGAAGGAAAATATGTTGTAGTTAACTCAAAATTTGTTTCAACAAATGGAAAAATACGTAAATTTTCAAATAAACAAAATGAACCATTGTTAGAAAATGAAATTGCTTTTGTATTAAGTGATGTTCCTAATGGAAGAGCCTTAGCTAGAACATTTATAGTTGATAAATCCAATAAATATACATTAAATCAACGTATTGCAGGAATTACTCCTAATAAAGATATAAACCCTTATTATCTTTATATATTAATGAATAGGAATAAATATTTTTTACAATTTGATGACGGAGTAAAACAAACTAATTTATCCATGGAGGATATGGAAGAGTTTAAGGAGTACTATCCTAAAAAAAATGAACAAGACAAAATAGGGGAAATATTTAAAAAAATAGATAGTACTATTACTCTTTACCAAAACAAACATAACAAATTAACTAATTTTAAAGAAGCATTATTACAGAAAATGTTTCCTAAAAATGGAAAAAATATTCCAGAAATTAGATTCAAAGAATTTACTAAAGCTTGGGAACAACGTACATTTGAAGAAATATTCAATTACGAAAGACCTGACAAATATATTGTTAAATGTGATAAATACAATGAAAACAATAAAATACCAGTACTAACAGCAAATAAAGCATTTATATTAGGGTATACTGATGAAACAAATACATATGAAAGCGAAAGTATTATTTTTGATGATTTTACATTAGACAGTAAGTTTGTAGACTTTCCTTACATGGTAAAATCATCAGCAATTAAAATACTAACACTCAAAAATAGAAACACTGATAATTTACGATTTAATTATGAATTACTAAATTCAACTAAATTTGAGGTGTTAGGGCATGCTCGTCATTATATTTCAGTAGTACAAGCTAAAGAGGTTTATACTACAAATAAAGCTGAACAAAATAAAATAGCATTAATACTCGCTAAAATAGACAAGCTTATTAAACTTTATGAAAATAAAATAGAAAAATTAGAAAATATAAAAAAATCGTTATTAGAGAAAATGTTCATATAGAAAGGAAAAAATGAATGGGATTTGACAATGAAATAGAGTTTGAGAAATCTTTAATTGAAGTGCTAAAAAATAAAGGATGGAGTGAACAAGTACTAAAATATCCAACAGAGCAAGATTTAATAGAAAACTGGAAAAATATATTATTTCAAAATAATAGGTCAAGTGAAAGGTTAGGAGATTACCCATTAACGCAAACAGAAATGGCTCAAATATTAGAACAAATAAATAAAAATAAAACTCCACTAAATTTAAACAAATTTATAAACGGTGGCTATATTACTATTAAAAGAGACAACCCAGATGATATAAATAATAATGGAAAGGAAATAAATTTAAAAATTTATGACAAGAAAGAAATAGCAGCAGGTCAAAGTACTTATCAAATTGTAGAACAACCAAGGTTTAATACAAAATCAGAAATACTTAATAAAAGACGTGGGGATATAATGCTTTTAATAAATGGAATGCCTGTTATGCACATTGAACTTAAAAAAAGTGGAGTACCAATATCGGAAGCATGTAATCAAATGGAAAAATATTCTCATGAAGGAGTATACACAGGGTTATTCTCTTTAATACAAATATTTGTTGCAATGACTCCAGAAGAGACCATATATTTTGCTAACCCAGGACAAAATAATAAATTTAACAAAAGATTTTACTTTCATTGGGCAAATTTTTATAATGAGCCAATTAATGATTGGAGAGAAATAGGAGAAGCATTATTATCAAGTTCGATGGTACACCAGTTAATAGGCTTCTATACAGTTGCAGATGACACAGATGGAGTATTAAAGGTAATGCGTAGTTATCAATATTGGGCAGCAAACCGAATATCAGATAAAGTTTCGAAAATAAAAAATGATTGGAAAAGTAATCACCTTTTAGGAGGCTATATTTGGCACACAACTGGTTCAGGAAAAACAATGACTTCTTTCAAAACAGCAGAGCTAATTTCAAACTCAGGAGATGCAGATAAAGTAGTATTCTTAATAGATAGAATAGAACTTGGAACCCAAGCAGTGCTAGAATATAAAGGATTTGCAGATGAAGACGAAGAAATACAAGAAACAAAAAGTACAAATGATTTAATAAGAAAATTAAAAAGTGATGACAGCACAGATACTTTAATAGTTACATCAATACAAAAAATGAGTAGGATAAAAGAAGAAAATGGAATGAACAACTATGATATAGAAAAAATAAATTCAAAAAGACTTGTTTTCATAGTAGATGAATGCCATAGGTCAACTTTTGGAGAAATGCTAATTAAAATAAAACAGACATTCCCATATAGCATTTTCTTTGGTTTTACAGGAACTCCAATAGATGACGAAAATAATAAGAATGACAACACAACGGCCACTATATTTGGAGATGAATTACATAGATATACAATTGCAGAAGGAATAAGAGATGGAAATGTTCTAGGTTTTGATACTTATAAAGTGCTAACTTTTAAAAATGATGATATAAGACTTAAGGTAGCGCTACATAAAGCAAAAGCTAAAGATGCAAAAGAAGCATTAAGGGATGAAAAGAAAAAAGCTATATTTAATAAATATATGTATGAACTACCAATGATAGGAAATAAAAGAAAAGACGGAAAGCAAGCACAAGGAGTAGAAGATGCTCTGCCAACCTCACAATATCAGACAAAAGCTCATAGAAATGAAGTAGTAAAAGATATTGTAGAGAATTGGTGTATATTTAGCCGAAACAGAGAATTTTCAGGAATTTTTGCAACAACAAGTATAAAAGAAGCAATAATTTATTATAGACTCATAAAGAAAAAATGTTTAGAAAAAAATATAAACTTAAATATAACAGGCCTATTTGACCCAACTATAGACAATAAAGGTACAAAAGTTTTTAAGGAAGATGGGTTAGTAGAACTAATAGAAGATTATAATAAAAAATTTGGACAATCGTTTTCGCTTCGTACATATGCAAAACTAAAAAAGGATATAGCTTTGAGGTTATCACATAAAAAATCATACAAACACATAAAAAAAGAAGAGCAAATAGACTTGGTAATAGTAGTTGATCAAATGCTAACAGGATATGATTCTAAATTTATAAACACATTATACATAGATAAAAAATTGGAATATGAAAATATAATTCAAGCATTTTCAAGAACAAATCGTATATATAATGAAGATAAAAAATTTGGAATAATCAAATATTATAGGCGCCCATACTTAATGGAACAAAATATAGAAGAAGCAATAAAAAAGTATTCTGGAAACAAACCATATGTGGTATTTGTAGAAAAACTAAATTTAAATATTAATAAAATGAATAGAATATATATGGAAATTAAAGACTTATTTACAAGTAGTAAAATACATAATTTTGAAAAATTACCAGAGTATAGAGAAGAAAGAGCCAAATTTGCAAAATTATTTAAAGAATTAGTAAACACTATAGAGTCAGCAAAAATACAAGGGTTTAATTGGAAAAAGTGCTATTATGAAATTAATGAAAAAATGTATCAGGTAGAAATATCTGAAAGTAAATTTAATATATTACTTAAAAGATATAAAGAACTAGCAAACTTAGGAGGTAGTGGAGGAAATGGTAGTGATGAACCACCATATGACTTAGAAGGATATATTACCACAATGGAACCAAAAAGGATAGATGCAGAATATATTAACTCAAAATTTAAAAAATGGATAGAAGTAATAAATCAACCTAATGTCACAGAAGAAGAACTTGAAGAAAAATTAACACAACTTCATAAGTCATTTTCTTCACTAACACAAGAAGAGAGAAAATTTGCCCTTATATTTATAAGAGATATTCAAAGTGGGCAAATAATATTAGAAAAAGATAAAACCTTCAAAGAATATATTACAGGGTATCAGACAAAAACAAAAAACGATGAAATAAATAAATTTTCAAAGATATTTGGGCTAGATGAAAACAAGCTAAGAACAATGATTAAATTAAGGCTAACAGAAAAAAACATCAATGAATACAATAGATTTAACGAGTTAAAAGAAACAATAGATAGAGTAAAAGCAAAAGAATATTTCGAAAGCAAAACGAATACAAAAATGAGACCATCTACAATAAGCATAGAAATGGACACTCTATTAAGAAAATTCATTTTAACTGGCGGTTTTGATATTGACACATATTTTGCAACTTACGAAGACAACTATTCAAAATCAAAAATTGCCGAAAATAGTGAAAACTATGATTAAAAATAAATCTATATAAAAAAGTAAAAGAAGTAAAGAAAAGCAAAAATTCTTTACTTCTTTTTATAAAGTAAATAAAAGAATACAAAACATTATAAAATAACTTTTAGTGTTACAAATTAGAAAAAAGTGGTATAATATAATAGTAGTAAAAAAGAAAAGAGGAGGGTTTAATATGAAGAATGGAAAAGTCGTATTAGTAGGGACTGGTTTTGTTGGTATGAGTATGGCATATTCAATGTTAAATAGAGGAGGAATATCAGAGCTTGTTTTAATAGACATAGATAAAGAAAAAACTGTTGGAGAAGAGATGGACTTATCTCATGGGCTTCCTTTTGCACCACAAAAAATGATAATAAAAGCAGGAGACTATAGTGACTGTAAGGATGCTGAAATAGTAGTTATAACAGCAGGTGCAGCACAAAAACCAGGTCAAACAAGGCTAGAACTTGCCGAGGTAAATACTAAAATTGTAAAACAAATAACTAAAAATATAATGGAAAGTGGTTTTAATGGTACTATAATAGTAGCAAGTAACCCAGTAGATTTAATGGCATATGTAGTATATAAAGTGTCAGGACTTCCAAAAAATAGAGTAATAGGTTCAGGAACAGTACTAGATACAGCAAGACTTCGTTATATGATAGCAGAATACTTAAATGTTTCTAGTAAAAATGTTCATGCATATATAATGGGAGAACATGGAGATTCATCATTTGTACCATGGTCACATTGCTATGTAGGTTGTAAAAAATTAATAGATATATTAGAAGATAATAATACGCCAATAGAAGAATTAGAAAAATTACACCAAAATGTTATAAATGCAGCATATGAAATAATAAACAGAAAAAAAGCTACTTATTATGGAATAGGAATGAGCTTAAACCGTTTAGTAAGAGCAATACTAGATGATGAAAATGCAATAATAACAGTATCTACTTACTTAGAAAATGGTGAATATGGTCAAAATGATGTATATATTGGAGTACCAGCAATAGTTAATAAAAATGGAATACGAGAATTATTAAAGTTAGATTTAAATGAAAAAGAGCAGGAACAATTAAATAAGAGTTGCAAATTAATAAAACAAATGAGAGAAGAAGGACTAGAAAATATAATATTAGAATAATATAAATACAATAAGATATTCTAAAATGTAACATTTTTTGTTGGAGCATACCCCATTTTAGGTGGACTTAATTTTCACCTAAAATGGGGTATGTCACCGTTTACTAATAACAATAAAAAAGTACCTTAAAAGTATAAATAATGTTTGTAGCTTATGTATAAAATTAAAGTTCTTTAAAAATTTCTATAACTATTACAACAATAGTAACAAAACTAAAAGCTAAAGAATAAGCGCCAAATAGCGATGCAAACAAAGCTAATAGGAAAATTTCTAAAAAGACAAGAATAATAGTAAACAAAGAAGAAAAGAACTTACTTCTAATATTATTCTTAATATAACTAATTGTAAAAAGAACTACTAAAGTTATACACATAACTAAGATGTTTGGAAATAAGTATTTACTTATAATATTGGTTAAGCAAATAACAAAGTTATGGTAGTACTTAAAAAATAAATAGTCTAAATTATAAGTCCGCCCCATATAAAATCCTCCTTTACAAAGAATGAATAATATAATAATTTATATATGAAATTATACTATATGTAAACTAATTAAGCAATAAAAATAGCAAAAATGTTTGAAAAATGTAGAAATATGTGGTAAAATACAATTAGGTACTTAAATTTAGTTTCGATAGTTTAAATTAACTATAGGAGGGAAAGTATGATAGCAGGGGTTAATGCAATGGAACGGTTAGGAAGTATAATTACAAATAAAAACAGCCGGATATGTGCAGACTTTGATATTGATGCTGCAAAAAAATCCTTTCAAGAAAAATTTTATATTGAAAATGAGTGTAATGAAATAGTGTATGAATATGCTGTTTCATATCTACAAATAATTGCAGAAATTATTTCAGCTGTAAAAATTACATCAAAAGAGAGAAATAGCTTATACTGGAGAATAGCAGAGGTAGCAAAAAAGTTGGGTCTTTTTGTTATATGCGAAATCGAGCAAGAGGAATTAGGCTATATACTAGAAAATACAACAAAGATTGTAGCTGAAAATAGAATAATAGATGCAGTCATTATCAATATAGATTTAGAGGATAATAATAATGACCAAAAAATATTTCAATTTTTAGGACTATTAAAAAAGGCAAAGAAAGCTGTTTTTATAAAAGTCAAGGAGGGACAAGAAAAGCCTAAAAGAAGATGGTGGGAACTGTTTTCAAAGAAAAAAGAAAAAACACCAAGACAGCATTTTTCTAATTTGCAAAGTGTTGAGCCAATTGGGCACGATGAAATTGGTAGGCCAACATATTTAATGGTTGGTGTAGCTATACTAAAACAAGAAGATTATGATTTCTTAAGTACCTACACATTTTCATTAATTTGCAATTATGAAGAAGAAAAGATTGATAAAGTTGTAAGCCTTTTTGATGGTGATAGGCAAGGAGCATTAGTAGTGATAAACTTTGCTTACAATACACAAGAAGATTGGAAAGAAGAATTATTAAAAGAAGTTACACAAAAAAATGAAAGACTAAATAATGCAATAAATGAATTCTATGGAATAGAAGACTAAGGGCATAAGTAGTAATTGAACTTCTTAAAAGCTATGATACTGACACTTTGGATAGACTTTTCGAGTAAAATGAATATTATGAAGTAAAAAAAGATACTAGAAAGCCAAAAATCCGATAAAAGTGTTAAAAACTGGTAGAATTTCAAATTCTACCAGTTTTTTATATACTAGGAATATACTCTATTTTACAACAATATTATAAATTTTGTTTTTAACATAAATTTCTTTAATAATAGTTTTACCTTCTAACAATCCACAAACTGTTTCGTTTTTGTGGACAACTTCCTTTACATTATTTTCTTCTGAATTTAAAGGAACTGTAACTGTAGCCTTTAGTTTTCCATTGAATTGAACAGGAATTTCTATTTCGCTATCAATTGTTTTAGCTTCATCATATATAGGCCAAGTAGATTCACATAGTGGATTAAATCCTAATTCTTCATTAAGCTCTTCTGTAATATGTGGAGCAATTGGGTTTAATAATGTTAAAAGTAATCTATAATCTGCTTTAGTTATATTTTTCTCATTGTCATAACTATTGGCTAAAATCATTAAGCTTGACACTGCTGTATTATAAGACATAGTAATTAAATCGGTTTGTACTTTCTTAATAGTTTTATGAATTATGCTTTCTAACTTAGGAGAATATTCATTTCCATCTACTACTTTTTCCTTCAAACGAATAACTTTATCAATAAAACGTTTACATCCTTTTAAAGAATCTGTACTCCAAGGAGCGTCTTGTGTGTAGTCTCCCATGAACATTTCATAAACTCTTAAAGTATCTGCACCATATTCATTAACAATATCATCTGGGTTAATAACATTACCCTTAGACTTACTCATTTTTTCATTATTTGAACCAAGTACCATACCATGGCTTACACGAGTCCAAATCATTTCTTTATTAGGTACTAAACCAATATTATATAAGAATTGTACCCAGAACCTTGCATATAGTAAGTGTCTTGCAGTATGTTCCATACCACCATTATACCAATCAACTCTGTTCCAGTATTTCATAGCATCCATAGAAGCAAACTCGTGTGTATTATTGGCATCCATAAATCTTAAGAAATACCAGCTAGAACCAGCCCAGTTAGGCATTGTATCAGTTTCTCGTTTGGCTTCTCCTCCGCAACATGGGCAAGTTGTATTTACCCAAGACTCAATATTTGCAAGTGGACTTTCACCATTTTCAGTAGGCTCATATTCTGCAACATCTGGTAATAATAAAGGTAGGTCTTCTTCTTTCATAGGTTGCCATCCACATTTTTCACAATAAATCATAGGAATAGGTTCTCCCCAGAAACGTTGGCGAGAGAAAACCCAATCTCTCATTTTGTAATTATTTACTTTTCTTGCAATTCCCATTTGGGCTAATTTTTCAGTAATAGCTTCTTTTGCTTCTTCAACTGTTAAACCAGTAAATTCTTCAGAGTTAATTAGTTTGCAACCTTTACCTAAATAATCTTGTTTTTCAAAAGCTTCATTTGTTGTATCTTTTCCATCAATTACTTGTACCATATCTAAATTATGCTCTACAGCATATTCAAAATCTCTTTGGTCATGAGAAGGAACAGCCATAACTGCGCCTGTACCATAATCACCTAAAACAAAATCACCTAAGAAAATAGGAACTTCTTTTCCATTAATAGGGTTAATAGCACTAACACCTTCTAATTTGCAACCAGTTTTACCTTTATTAAGTTCAGTTCTTTCCATACTGCTCTTTTTAGCAGTTTCTTTAATATATTCATTAACAGCATCTTTATTAGTAACCATTGGCATAAGTTCTTTAATAAGTTTACCATCAGGTGCAATAACAAAGAAAGTAATTCCATAAACTGTTTCAATACAAGTAGTGAAAATTGAAAAACTTCCACCTTGTTTAATTTTAACATCAAGCTCAACACCAGTAGACTTACCAATCCAATTAATTTGACCAAGTTTAACTCTATCAGCAAAGTTAGTATCATCTAAACCTTTAAGTAAGTCTTCAGAGTAATCACTCATTTTAAGCATCCATTGAGCCTTTTCTTTTTGTTCAACTTGGCTTCCACATCTTTCGCAAACACCTCCAGCAGCATCCTCATTAGATAAAACACTTTTGCAAGTAGGGCACCAGTTAACTCCTATAGTATCTTTATAAGCCATACCATGCTTGTAAAATTGTAAAAATTGCCATTGAGTCCATTTATAATATTCAGGGTCAGTAGTAGAAAATTCTCTAGACCAATCAAAAGAAAAACCTAAATTTTTCATTTGACCTTTAAAAGTCGCAATATTTTCCTTAACGGCATCCTTTGGGTGAATATGATTTTTAATAGCATATTGCTCAGCAGGAGCACCAAAAGCATCCCAACCCATAGGGTATAAAACATTAAAACCTTGCATTCTTTTCATTCTAGCAATAGCATCTTGTGCGGTATAACTTCTAACATGCCCAACATGTAAGCCCGCTCCAGAAGGGTATGGAAATTCAACTAAAATATAATAAGGGTCTTTTTTAGTATCGCCTGTAACAGCTTTAAAAGACTCATTTGTATCCCAATAATTTTGCCATTTTTTTTCAATTTCGTTAAAATTATAAGCCATTTAAATCATCCTCTCTTTTTTGTTCGCATTCCCATTCCCATTGGGGACGTTTCCAAATGGGGTATCTGTCCCTTTTGGGGTATCTGACACTTTTGGGAATCTTTAATAATATTGCCATTATACTACATTATTTTAGGAAAGGGAAGGGGAAAGTTAAAATTAGTTGCAAATTATGGTAAACTGTAGTAAAATAATGTTATGCACTGTAGTAAGTTAAAAAATAATTTTTTTAAGTAAAGGAGAAAAAACATGACAACAGAAATTAAAGAGAAACTTATTAACAAATCCGCACAGGCAATGAAAGTAGTAGATGCAATAGGAAATGTTTTGCTACTATTGTTATTGGCATATATAATTCCAATGGTTTTGTACAAATTAGATGTACTTATCCATCAAATGCCATATAAAATGTTTGACATACTATTTCCAATTGGCCTAGGTATAGCTATAAGTATGTTTGTACTCTCTGAAATATTTAAGTCAGTAAAATATTCAATAGAATATGAGAATGTACATTTATATAAAAACAGTATATTAAGCATTATTCTGAGTAATAAAGGTACAATAAGCAATATTATCCTTTATATACTTTGCCTCACTGGATGGACAAATATAATATGGTTTGTGATATTGCTTATATTATACATAGTTATACCATCAAAAGTTTCAAAGTATTTTAAAAATAAGTTGGTCAAAGACAAAGAGCTATAGGCAAGAAATAGGGCAGAATTAGTAATTCTGCCCTATTATATAAAAAAGTTCCCCCAAGTGACATTATTTACTAATAGGAATAATGTCACTTGGGGGAATTTTTATTCAGCAATATAAGAATTAGATGAAATGTTACCTATTGATATAGAACCATTACCACCAGCTCAACCAGCATTGCCAGCTTCACCATATATTGAACTTCCACCATTAGCTGTTATAGTTCCTCTATTTAAAATTTGTTTATAAAATATATTAATACTTCCACCGCCAGAAGCACTTATTTCCAATCCATCTTGAGTAATTACTTTTTTTATACCATTTGCTACAAGGTATCATAATTATTCCTCCTTATTAAAAAATATTATTAGGGTACAAAAATTATAGAGAATTATTTAAAAAAGTCAATAGATAAACATAAAAAAGTTGACATATTGCTTTGGGTGCTATATAATGCCTATGTAATTTTATAGAAACATTATTATTAAATTTAATAAAATGAAAGGAGAACAAAATGAAAAAAATAGCTATTATAACAGGCTGTAACAGAGGAGCAGGTGAAGGCATACGGAATAAGCTATTAGAAAACGGTTATTTTGTATATGGAATTAACAGAACCGTTACACTAGAAGCAGAGAAGATTTCAAATTACAAAGAATTCATTTGTGATATTTCAAATGCAGAAAAGTTAAAAGAGATAAGCAGTGAGATAAAAGGAAATGTAGATTTATTAGTACTAAATGCAGGAATAAGGAAATTTGGAAATATTTCAGAACTTTCATTTGAAGATTTTTCATACTCAATTGATGTAAACCTTAAAGGACCATTTTACGTAGTATCTCTTTTCTTAGAAAAAGTAAAAAAATGCAAAGGCACAATAGTATTTATAGGTTCACATGCAGGAAGGTATCCATTTGGAATGGGGGCTGCATATTGTAGTAGTAAAAGGGGACTGGAAGCTTTAGCAGAATGTTTAATGGAAGAAACAAGAAGAGAAGGAGTTAAAGTTATTCATTTATCTCTAGGAGCTATAAAAAATAGGGAACATGGATATGAAGAAGAGTGGAAAATAAAGCCAGAAGAATTAGGAAATGCAATTGTAACGCTAACAAAAATGCCAAACAATTTATTATTTAGTGACATTAACTTAAGACCTCAGTCACCAAAAGAATTAGATGTTCAAGGAATTGAACTTATGCAATACAAATAAAAGGAGGAAAAATTAATGAAAACTATTAAATGTAATGGAAGTATTGTTATTGAAAACACAGGAAACTTTGTAACGGAAATTTCGCAAAACGAAAATGTAGTAGTAGAAACTACAAATGCATTTGGAGATAGCTTTGAAAGCTTATCTGACTTAGAAGTTCTTATGAGTATGGAAAATCCACCACATCATCATCCATTAACAGGACCTATTTATGTGGAAGGTGCTAATCCAGGTGATTTTTTAAAAGTACATATTGAAAAAATCGAGTTAAAAGAAATGGCACAAATGCTTTCAAAAAGTGCAGGTGTTGCACCACTTGAGAAAACTGACGATTTCGATTTTTCTTCTAGATTCCCAGTTATTGCAAACATACAGGACGAAGAAGGAATATTGGGGTATTTTAAAAACCAACTAAACTTAAAAATTACACCATGTATAGGAATGATTGCAACTACACCAGCGGAAGGAAGAATAAAAACAGGACACATTGGAGTAACTGGCGGGAATTTTGACAATCCATTTATTGCAGAAGGTGTAGATATTTATTTACCTGTTGAAATTGAAGGTGCTGGCTTATACTTAGGAGATGTACATGCAAAGCAAGCCTATGGTGAACTTAGCGGTATAGCTTTAGAAGCAAGTGCAAATGTACAAATAAAAGTAAGTGTTTTAAAGCCATGGATTCCATTTGAATCGTCCCCAATATTTATTATGGGAAAAGAGCCACTTACTAAGCAAAATTCACTTGCAGTAATAGGAATTGGTAAGAACTTTAAAAATGGAGATGAAGCGGTAAAAGATGCATTCTTTAAATCAATTGAAGTTGTAAAAAGATTAAAACCTACAATGGACGAAATGATGATAAGATCACTTTTATCACTAATCGGGAACTCTATGGCAGGACAAGCTTATTCTAATACTTCAGAATCTACAAGCCAAATTCTTTTCACAGAAACTGAGATACGGTCAATTTATGAAACAGAGAATGTAGATATATTAAGGGAATTAGAATTATGTTTGTTTAAAATTCCAGAAAGTGACAGCTCTGACAGGAAAACATTAATAACAATAGGAGCTGTAAAAGGAAGACTCCAAAAAGTACTACATAAATATCTTGAAACTTTAGGAATAGAAATTCCTAAAGTAAACTCAAGAATGCTCGTATATGACATAGAAACAAACAAATGTATTTTAAGAATCCATTTGTTAAAATGGGCAGACATAACCAAAAATTATAATAAGTTTGACCTTGTTATATATGGTGCAGATAAATGGCTTGAAAATTCTAATAAAGCTTTTGTTGCACTAAAATACTTTGAGCAAAATGATTGCAGAATGAGTATATTAGTTCCAGAAGAATTAAAAGACTATCCACTTTCTTATTTTTTAGAAAGAAAAATTGCAACAACATATCCAAATGTATTAAAACAAAACTATACTATAAACAATAGCAACATTGTAAATATGGAAGGAAGCGTTGAAGCAAGCATTAAAATGGGGTGGGCAAGCTCTATTTTTGATGTAGTAGAAACCGGAGAAACTGCAAAAGTAAACGGTTTAGTAGAACATACAGAAGTAATTAAATTTGGAGCAGTTTTAGCTACAGCTCGAATTGATAAACTGCCACTTTTTATTAACTTGGGTTTAATTGACTCTATTACAGACAAAAGATGTATAGCATTTGAGGGAATTGATGGTTCTGGAAAATCTACCTTAGCAAAGGCCTTAGTACAATCAGGGTTATTTGAAAACTCACCAGTAGTTTTGGTAGAACCCTTTTCTGGAAAAGTAGGTAAAGATGCATTTTCTTTATGGAAAAATGGAAAATACGATTTGTGGGCAAAGATTGTAGGAAAGCAACATTGGACAGCAAGAAATATTGTAAACACAGTATATGACCGCTCAATAATTACTGCAATGGTAGATGTTCTTTATGATAAAGAAAAAGTAAGAAGTATATTAAAAGCATGGGAGCCTTTTCCTGATTATTTATTTTATTGTAAAGTTAGTGCATTAGAAGCATATGAAAGAAATAAAAAGAGAAGCAGTAAAGATGAATTTGACAGCTTAGAGTCTTTGCAAGAATATGAACTCAAGTATGATGAAGCAGTAGAATTCTTAAAACAAGAAACAAATATAAAAGTAGTAGAACTTGATGCAACACTTTCAACACAAAAAAATATAGAAAAAGTAAAGGAGATACTGCAAAATGGAAAATGTGAATAAGTATAGCTATTTAAAACAGATTGATTTTCAAAGTCGGCCAATAATTGCAAACGGCAAATCTAAAACAATATATGCATTAAATGAAAAAACAGCAATTATGTTTTATAAGCCTCATTTACGAAGTGTTACAAACAAAAGGGAAGGAATAATTGAAGGCACAGATATATATCGTATGTATGCAACAATGTTCTTCTTAAACCTTATGGAAGCAAATGGAATTCCTACAGAACGTGTAAATGATAAAATTTTAGACATCAATGGAAAATTTGCAATTCTTATTAAGCGTTGTAAACCACTTCCAATAGAATGGATAAGAAGATATTATGCAGCAGGTTCAATAGTAAGGCTTTTCCCCACATTTGTAACAGAAGGCCAAAAGTTTGAGCCACCTCTTAATAAATATGATGCCAAAATTGACGTTAGCTTAACAGGTGGAATTGACGACCCAACAATGAATGAGAGCTATATAACAGGTTTGCACCTTATGACAAAAGCGCAATTTGATCAGGCAGATGTAATGCTTTCAAAAATTGGAGACATATTAAATGATGTATATTTAAAAGCAGGTATAAAGCTAATTGACTTAAAAATGGAATTTGGAATTTTAAATGGAGAAGTGATTCTTATTGATGAACTTAGCCAAGACTGTATGCGGGCAAACGATATAAAGACAGGAGAAACACTAACAAAAGATGCATATAGGCAATGGAAAACACCAGAAGAAGTTTTAAAAACATACAAAACATTTTTAGAGCGAATGTGCCCTAATTATAAAGAACTTGTTGTGAAACTGTAAATTTATTATGAAACTGTAAACTTGTTTGTATAAGGGGGCAAAGAAATCCCCCTTAAAGAAAGGAGACAATATGAAAGTAGACGTTATAGTAGGTGGTTTATATGGAGATGAAGGTAAAGGAAAGGTAGTAAGTTTTTTAGGAGCAGAAAATGATTATGACTATGTGTTTCGGGTAAATGCATCAACAAATGCAAGTCACACTGTTCAGTTAGAGAATTCCAAAGATATTATTGTTACAAAACAGCTGCCATCAGTATTTTTCAATGATAAAGTGAAATTTGTTGTTGGACCAGGAGCAGTATTAAATTTATCAGCATTAAAAGAAGAAGTTTTATCAAGACCAGATGATTTAAAAGGAAAAGTTAGTATTGCATCATCAATATGCTTACTTATAAAGCCATATATTGAAAACACAAAAAGTTCAACAATTTCTAAATCATTTGGAAGTACGAACCAGGGAACAGGAATAGCAGTAGTAGCAAGAACGAGAAAACATTGTGTACGCTTATATGATATTCAAAACTATGTAACAGGAAAAATATCATATGCAGAATTATTAGAAAAGGTAAATTTTACATCAGTTCAAACCAATAAAGAGTACTTCGAAAAGATGACAGATAAGTATTATATAGAAATAGTAGATGAACTCATAAATAGTTATAGGGTAATTTATGAAAAAGTAGGAGAATTCTCAGTTGATTATACAGAGTTCCTAAATAATATTCCTAAAAATTCTAAAATACTTATAGAAGGCTGTAATGGAATTATGTTAGACAATCTTCATGGTTTAAACCCATATACCACAAGTGCATCTACAGCAATAAATGCACTGCTAAATGGTGCAAATATATCTCCATACTTTTTGAACAAAACATTCATAATAGTAACAGGATACTTTTGTTGCTTAAACAAAAGACCATTTTTAACAGAAATGTCAATAGAAGAAGCAGAGAAGATATATGCAAATAATTCAGAAGTTGATGATGCAGAGGGAATGAGAAGGAGAATAGGCTGGTTTGATTTGCCAACCTTAAGAAAAGCACTGACAGGTCATGAAGGCGCACAGTTAATAGTAAATAAATTAGACATAATGAAAGATTTGCAGGAAGTGCGAATATGTACAGAATATAAACTTTCAAATGGACAAATATGTAAGTACATGCCAGACAATATAAAAGAATTAGAAGGCGCGCAGCCAATATACAAGGAATTTAAAGGATGGGGAGATATAAGTAATGTAAAAACAAAAAGTGACTTACCAAACCCATTAATTGATTTCTTAAATTTCATAAAAGAAAATACCGAATTCGATATTTCTTATATAGGAAATGGACGAGGAAAGAACTCACTTATAAGGCTATAAAAATAAGACCACCAACTTTAAATTTAAGTTGGTGGTCTTGCTAAATATTATAACTTAAGT
>CATNCV010000012.1 GCA_950096965.1 uncultured Clostridiaceae bacterium
CCGTAAAATTTAATACAATTGTAATATTCGTGTAATAATTATTTATTTTAATCTATTAGTTTATTTTAGTATATCTTTGTTAATACTAATTATATAATATTAGTTTATGTTTTTTTTACTTTTATATTATTAATTTTTTATTACATCTTATATTTGAACTAAAATTATTAATGTTTATTATTTTTTTATATTTTTATTAAAAATTACGCAAATATTTCTACTAAAATATATTTAACTATTCAAGTCACTAAATAATCTCAAATTACTGCAAGAAATTCCATCTAACAGGAATACTCGTAAAACTTTACTTAACTTTGTTCTAAACATATATTGTAAACTTATAACAATATTTAAATTATCTAAGGACTAAATTAGGTATTCCTAAAAAAGTATTCCTTACCGATTTAGCCCCTGCATCTATATTTAGTATTAGATGTGAATTGTAATGAATAAGTTTCAATTATATAAATTTTTTTAGTTTAATGATTGATTTTTTGCTTATTTTATTGTATAATAATTTGCGTTACATTAAACATGTTTGTTTGAAAGGAGTAGGCTTATGAAACATATCAAATCTCTTAATAATCAGAACTTGGTAAGTACTATCCAGCATGGTGGTTGTGGCGAATGCCAAACTTCCTGCCAAAGCGCATGTAAAACCTCTTGTACTGTTGGCAATCAGCAGTGCGAGCAGCTTAAAAGCAGCGAAAAAAATGAACAAAAATAAGTTTTAATGACCAGAGCAACATTTTAATATGTTGCTCTAGTTGTTTTTTTTACTGTTTTATGTAATAATATTAAAGTA
This sequence comes from uncultured Clostridiaceae bacterium, assembly GCA_950096965.1. Taxonomy (GTDB): domain Bacteria; phylum Bacillota; class Clostridia; order TANB77; family CAG-508; genus UMGS1663. Next base: position 806 of record CATNCV010000012.1, read on the forward strand.
AATATTTAATTACTAATATTTGAGGTGAAAATTTATGAATGAAAATTATTTAAATAAATTAGAATATAATAAAATACTTGAGTTACTTGCTAATTATAGTGTTACTTATTTAGGTAAAGAACTTTGCCTAAATCTGCTTCCTTCTTTTAAGCAAAATAGAGTTACAAAATTATTACATGAAACCTTGGAGGCTTGTAAGTTAATTGTCCGTAAGGGGAATTTGCCTGTTTTTAGTATACCTAATACTAGCATTTATATTAAAAATTTGGAAAGTTCCTATTCTTTAGCTTCAAAAGGATTACTGGATATTGCAAGAATTCTAAAACTTTCTAGGGAACTTAAAGAATACTTTTACAAAGATGAAAGTTTTGATTTATCTGATTTTCCTATTTTGGATGGGTATTTCTCTTCTTTTTATTCTAATATTAATATAGAAAAACAAATATTATCTTCTATTATTGATGAAGATGTAATTAGTGATGATGCTTCTTTAGTCCTTTCGAAGCTTCGCCAGAATAGAAGAAAACTTGAAAGTGATATAAAAGAGAATTTGAATAATATGATACATTCTCGGCACCTATTCTAAATATATAATGGATCCTATTATTACTATTCGTAATGATAGATATGTTATTCCTATTAAAGAAGAATTCAAAGGAAATGTTAAAGGTTTTATACACGATATTTCCTCAAGTGGCTCTACTATTTTTATTGAGCCTATGAATGTTTTTGAACTTAATAATAAAATAAATAATTTGAAAGTTGAAGAATCTATTGAAATTGGTAGAATATTGTCAAAACTTTCTAGCTTATTATTTCCTATTTGTACTGAACTAAATAGAAATATAGATTTAATTGGTATTTTAGACTTTATATTCGCTAAAGCAAAACTTGCTAATTCTATGAATGCTGTCATACCTAATATTAATAATGATAAATTTGTATATTTGGAAAATGCTAGACATCCTTTGATTGATAAAAATACTGTTGTACCTATTGATATTGAAATTGGGAAAAATTATTCTTCTTTAATTATTACTGGTCCAAATACTGGCGGTAAAACTGTTTCTCTAAAGACTGTTGGGCTTCTTACTTTAATGGCAATGAGTGGACTTCATATTCCAGCAAAAGAAAATAGTAGTATTTATGTGTTTGATAATGTTTTTGTTGATATTGGTGATGAACAAAGTATTGGCGAATCATTAAGTACTTTTTCTGCTCATATGTTTAATATTGTTGATATTTTAAATAATATTACACCTAACTGCCTTGTTTTATTAGATGAGCTTGGTTCTGGTACAGACCCTGTAGAAGGTGCTAGCCTTGCTACTGCAATTTTAGAATACTTAAATAAATCTGAAGTACTTACAATTGCAACTACTCATTACCAAGAAATCAAAAATTACGCTTTAGTAACAGATGGCTTTGAAAATGCAAGTTCAGAGTTTGATATTGAAAATTTAAAACCTACTTATAAACTTTTAGTTGGTATTCCTGGTAAAAGTAATGCTTTTTCTATTAGTAAAAAAATTGGGCTTTGTGATGAAATTTTGACTAGTGCTAAAAGTTTTTTAGAAGAAGATAATATTAATATAGAAGAATTACTTAAAAATATTTATGACAATAAAATAGAGATTGAACATGAAAAAGATGAGATTAGTAAAAACTTAAATCAAATAGAGCTTTTAAGAAAAACTTTAGAAAAAGAAGTTATTTCGAAAAATGATAATGAACTAAGGAGAATAGAAAAATCTAAACAAGAAGCTCAAAATATTATACTTTCTGCAAAAGAAGATGCAAATTCTACTATTAAAGATATTGAAGAAATATATTCTAAATGGAAAGAATTAGATGATCTAAATTTTGAGGTTTTAACAGATAATGAAATTGGTAAAATTGTTAGGAATTTAAAAAGCTATTCTATTAAAGATGCAAATAAACTTAGAAATAAACTAAATTCTTCCTTGAATACTATACTTTCTGAAGATTTAGTAAATAGTAATCCACAGTTTAATAAAAATATGTTGAAAGTTGGAATGAAACTTAAGCTAAATACTTTTAATGAGCCTGCAACAGTTTGCTCTTTATCTGGTAAAGCTAATAAAGTTTTAGTTCAAATAGGTAGTGCTAAAATTAATATTGATATAGGTGATATTATTAGTATTGTTACTAATGATGTTCCAAATATAAAAAATGTAAGCAAAGTTAAGAGCTCTAACTTTAAGTCAAAAAATATTACTACTGAACTAAATGTAATTGGTCAAAATGTTGATGACGCTTGTTTTATTATTGATAAATATTTGGATGACTGCTATTTAGCAAAGCTAAATACTGTTAGAATAGTTCATGGAAAGGGTACTGGTAAACTCCGCGAAGGGATTCACTTATTCTTACGTAGGCACTCACATGTTAAAAGTTTCCGTTTAGGTACTTTTGGCGAGGGTGAAATGGGAGTTACTGTTGTGGATTTAAAGTGATTTAATATAACTACTATATCAAATTTCTTTGGTGCTGGGGCAGATTATTTCTTCCCTACAGTTGTAACTTAGAATAGTGCACTTTCCTAGTATAGAACAAAAATGAATTTGCTACGCTGGCGGGCAGTGCTCGCCCCTGCAATTAAAAATCGGTTTTTCCTATACTATAAGAAAGAGGCTTCATCACCTAGAGCAACATACTCCCTCTACAATGTGAAATATATATCAAAATTTACTTTAATGAACTATTTTGTTCCTATAAATTTGGCTTAAATATTAAGCTATTATATAAAATAAGGAAGGTCTATACTTTTTAGTATAGTTACCTTCCTTTCTATTTTATTCTATTGCACTTGACTGCTACTATAGTTTTTCATTAACCAGTTGTAGTAGTTAAATGGTTCCATTGTTTCTGGAATTCCATAGTCTACTCCATAAGTTTCTACTGTTATGCTTTTTATTACTGGTTTTTCCTTTGGCATGTCTGATGCTATTTCATTTCCTTGTTCGTCTTTTGGAGCTTCTTCTCCTTCTTTTAAGTCTGTATCTCTGTAATGTACTTCTACATTTGCAATTTTGTCTACTATTTCTAACCCTTCTATTACTTTTCCGAAGGCTGCATACATTCCATTTAATGATGTTTGATCTTTTTGCACAATGAAGAATTGTGAACCCGCTGAGTTATATCCTCCTGCTGTGGCTGTACCATTCCCTGTATTACTATAGTCTGCACGAGCCATTGCTATGGTTCCTCTTTCTAATTTGATTGTATTTTTTACTTTATTTGCAATAAATTCACCTTCTATTGCATATGTCTTGCTTTCTAATTTTTCATCTAAATCTTTTAGTGTTGGTGTTCCTGTTCCATTACCATTTTTATCTCCACCTTGTATCATAAAGTCTGGTATTGTTCTATGGAATGTAAGGTTATTATAAAATCCATTATTGGCTAATTTTATAAAGTTTGTAACTGTGTTTGGTGCTTGTTCTGGGTATAATTCAACTTTTATTGTTCCAAAGTTTTCTATTTCTATTGTTGCTACTGGGTTTTGTGGCTTAAATGTTCTATTTTTATATATTCCATATCCTAAAAAAGCTATTCCTGCTATAACTGCTATTATTGCAATTATCATAATTATTGTTAATATTTTGTTTTCTTTCATTTGTATTACCTTCCTTTCAAACTCGAAGAGTTTGTACTCTTCATTATTCATTCTTCACTATTCACTAAAGCTTTGTCTTTGAAGTGTGGGTTTCTAATAGTTTCTATATTTATAATTTATCTATATTAATTATATTTTACGATATTAAATTATCAAATACAAATTGTTCTTGCATTCTTCTTAATGATTGTTTTATTGTTCGTGCTCTTACTTCACCTATTCCTTCTACTTCATCTAGTTGTGGTATATCTGCAACTAGTATGTGTTGGAATGATTTGAAGGATTTTACTAGGTTGTCTACTATATTGTTTGGCATTCTTGGTATTTTGCTTAGTACTCTGTAGCCTCTTGTATATACGCCTACTTCATCATAGTCATCAAAGTCATCATACCCTAATATTCTTGATATTACACCATTATTTGTTAGTTCTTCGTGTGATAGGCTTTTTATTTCTTTTAGCACTTTTTCTGATGTTCGTTTTTTTCCTGGTGCAATGTAGTCTTTAATTATTAATAATTCTTCTTTTTCTAATCCTTCTATTAGTTCTTCTAGTTGCATTTCTAAAAGCCTTCCTTCTTCTCCTAGTTCGTCCATTGCTTTTTGTACTTCGTCTGCAACTTTCATAACCATTTCTGCTCTTTGTATTGATACTATTACATTTTCTAGTGTTACTATATCGTTAAATTCATATTCATTTAATAAGTTTAGTTTTTCATCAAATACTTTTTTATATTTTTCTGCTGTTTGCAGTGCTTGGTTTGCTTTTGAAATTACTTTACTTGTATCTTCTAAAACATATCTATCATAACCTTTAAATACTGTTATTATATTTCTTCTTTGTGAAATACTGATTACTATTTCACCTGTTTGTTTTGCTGTTCTTTCAGCTGTTCTATGCCTTGTTCCTGTTTCTGTTGTGGCTATTTCAGATGATGGTATTAATTGTGCATTGGCATATAGTATTTTTTTTAGGTCTGCACTTAATATAATTGCACCATCCATTTTTGCTAGTTCATATAATCTTGATGGTGTATAGTCTATATTTAAACTAAAACCTCCATCTACTAATTCTAAAACTTGTTTGCTGTCGCCTATGACTATTAATGCCCCAGTTTTCGCCTTTAGTATATTTTCTAGCCCATGCCTTATTTGTGTACCTGGCGCTATAAGCTTTAACACCTCTGTAATCATTAATTTTCTCCTCACTGCTATTATTGTTTTTTATTAAAATTGATTTTCCCCTATTAAAGAACAAAAGTGACTTCACCACGCGGACAATTACTAATGACCCCTACATTTTGAACTTAAAATAGAGTACTTTCCTAGTATAGAATAAAGTGCATGCTGCCCCATGCCCCTACGGTGCAAAATTTAGAAAGTTATTTTTTATATCGTAAAATCAAATTATTTTAATATTCTTAATGCTTCTTCTATATTCTTCACGCCTATTATATCTAATTTAAATTCATCTTTCAATAGTTTTTTATTATTTTGTGGAATTATACATTTTTTGAAGCCTAATTTTTCTGCTTCTTTTAGTCTTTTTTCTATCATATTAACACTTCTTACTTCTCCTGTTAGTCCTACTTCCCCTATTACTACTAGGTCTGTTGGTATACTTATATTTTTAAAACTTGAAGCTACTGCAAGTATTATTCCTAGGTCTATTGCTGGTTCTGCAATTTTTATTCCACTTACTACATTTAGGTATATGTCTTGTGCACTTAGTGGCATTCTTATTTTCTTTTCTAGTACTGCCATTAATAGTATAAGTCTATTATAGTCTACCCCATTTCCAGCTCTTCTTGGCATTCCAAATACTGTTTGTGATGTTAAGGCTTGTAGTTCTATCATAAGTGGTCTTGTTCCTTCCATACTTGCTACTATTACAGAGCCTGCTGGGTTATCTTCTCTTTCTGATATTAGTATTGATGATGGATTTGTAATTTCTACCATTCCTTTATTTTGCATTTCGAACATTCCTATTTCGTTTGTTGAGCCAAATCTATTCTTTACTCCCCTTAATATTCTATATGAAAAATATCTTTCTCCTTCTAAATATAATACTGTATCTACCATATGTTCTAAAACTCTTGGTCCTGCTATGTTTCCTTCTTTTGTTACATGTCCTATAATTATAGTTGTTATAGCTTTTTCTTTACATATTTTCATAATTCTTGCTGTAATTTCTCTAACTTGACTAACTGTTCCTGCTGCTGATGAAATTTCATCACTATACATTGTTTGAATAGAGTCTATTATTACTAGTTTTGGCTTCATTTCTTCTATTGCCCCAGAAATAATGTCTATATCTGTTTCTCCTAAAAACATTATATTATCGTTATTTATTCCTAGTCTATCTGCTCTCATTTTTATTTGCTCTGCTGATTCTTCCCCTGAAACATATAAAACATTTCCTTCTCCTTTCATTTTGTCACATATTTGAAGAATTAGTGTGGATTTTCCTATTCCTGGTTCACCTCCGAAGTAATACTAATGAGCCTTTTACAATTCCGCCTCCTAAAACTCTATCTAACTCACCAACTCCTGTTGATGTTCTAAATGCTTCTTTGCCTTCAACACTATTTAATTTAGAAGGTTTTGCGCTTTTTGTTTTTTTCCCCTCTGAAAAACTTCCATCATTATTTTTTGTAAGTTTCTCTTCAAAAAAACTATTCCATTCATTACATGCTGGGCACTTTCCTAGCCATTTAGCTGATTCATAGCCACAACTATTACATACAAATACTGTTTTAATTTTTGCCATATTCTCTCCTCTTTATATTTATTAAATAGCTTTTTTTACATTGTAGGGGCGACTATTAGTCGTCCGTGCTCCAACGAAACCGCTTTAATATTATATATTTTTATAGCAATTTCTTCGAAGTGCGAACAGCTACTAGTTGCCCCTGCAATTTTATATTTTAATTATTTACCTTCAATTTTTTGGATAAACAAATATCTTTCTATCCAAAATTTATTAGTAATATTAATGCACTAATTACCATTGCCATTGACATTTCTGGGTCTGATATTATTTGCCTTTCTTCGGTGTTTTGTGGTAATTCATTTACTATTTCTATTTGTGCTTTATCTACTCTACTATAATTAAATCTTACTTCAAATTCTTTTTCTTCATTAGTTTGCATTTCATCTATTTTTATGTATTTTGTTCCCATTAATACATCGTTTTTTGAGTAGCAATCTATTTTTATATATTTATTTTCTATTTTATTTTGCGTATTGTTTTTTATCCAGCATTTTGCAATACCATTTATTGATGTTGCTTGTACTTGGGCTGTTGTAATTAATGATGATTTTCCTTCTACTGGTTTATATTTATATGTTGTGTTTATTGCTATATATATCATTATTTGTGAAAATATAAAAAATACTATTACCCAAAGTCCATATGTAAAAAGTCTTTTCATTCTTGCCATAATAATTCTCCATTTCTTATTTAATTACATTTTTCTGAATACTCCTGCTACTTTTCCTAGTATTTCACAGTTTGGTACTATTATTGGATCCATTGTGCTGTTTTCTGGTTGCAGTCTTATATGGTCTTTTTCTTTATAGAATGTTTTTACTGTTGCTTCTTCTCCTATTAGTGCTACTACTATTTCACCATTATTTGCTGTATTTTGTTTTTTTACTAGTATATAGTCGCCATTTAATATTCCTGCTTCTATCATACTTTCTCCACGTACTGTAAGCATAAAACTTTCACTATTTCCTACAAAGTCTATTGGTATTGGGAATGTGTCTGTTACATTTTCTACTGCTAATATTGGCTCTCCTGCTGTGATTTTTCCTATTACTGGAACTTCTACCATTTCTCTTCCTGTATAATAGTTTTTATTTTCTTTTGTTATTTCTTTGTTGTCTACTCCTTTTAGTAATCTTAGTGTTCTTCCTTTTTGGTTTTCTTTTTTAATATATCCTTTTTCTGTTAATTTTGCTAAATAGCTATGTACTGTTGCTGTTGAACTTAAATCTACTGCTTTCCCTATTTCCCTTACTGATGGTGGGTATCCTTTTGTTTCTACTTGTTTTTGTATAAATTTTAATATTGCTTTTTCTCTTTTATTTAATTCCATAGGGTCTCTTTTTGTTCTCATTTACATCACTCCTAATTTTCTTATTTTTTTATATAATATCACACAAACAAAAGAATGTCAAACAAAAGTTTTAAATTTGTTTGACATTTTTTATATTATAGGAAAATACACTATTTTAAATTATAGAGTAGCGCGAAGGAAGTAATATATTTTATTTTTGTAATGAAGTCCCGACAGCCCATTGAGGCGGGGAATACCCCTTGTCATGGAGGGCGAAATGAAAAAAATAAAATATATTACTTCCTGGGAGCGAACAATTTAACACGTAGCGTGTCAAAGCCACTTTCATTGTAATTATGTTATAAGCTACTTATTAAATTATTGTACTCGTCTACTAATTTCTGAGTTTCGAATTCTACTTCGTCATTGTCATTTACATTCCATTTGTCTTTGTTTTCTACTAATAAATTGATTATCTTCTCTTCTACTTCTAATCTATTATTTATAGCTTTACTTGCTTGTTCTAAATCTTTTACTACTTCTTGTAAGTCTTGTTTTATTTCATTACCTAACATTATTTCTTTATATAACTCTACATAGCTTTCTTCTAGTTGTTTTTCTTTTATCCCTTCCATCATTTTTTCTTCTGAACTCATTTCTATTAGTTTATTAATTTTTTCGTTGAAGTCTGTTTTTGTTTTTGTTATATATTCTTTTGTTTTTACAAATTCTTTACCATCATTTTTATAGTTTTCTGCTGTTAGTATTTTACCCATTTGGTCATCTTGCAATATATCCATTAATTCTTTACATGTAGTTCCATATGTGTTCATATATTCTTTCATAGTTTTTTCTACTACTCCATAGTCACCTTTTGTTTTTACTTCCATATCAATACTATCTTTTGTTATGTCTAATTTTCCTATTGTGTCAGCTTCTTTTCTTAGTGTTATTTCTTGCATTAAGCTTGATGCTAACATGTATCCTACTACTCCTACTATTGCTAATACTATTATTATAGCTACTAAAATTATTTTCTTTTTCATTTTTTTATTCCTCCTTAATTTTAATCATACCATTCTAGTTCCCAATCTACAACTTTAACGGTATCTCCTTCTTTTACTCCCGCTTCTTTTAAAGCTTTATTTACTCCTAATTCATCTAAGCACTTTTGAAAATAATGCATTGATTCATTATCTTCTAAGTTTACTCTCCTCATTATTCTTTGAACTCCTGGTCCATCTACTACGAATATTCCGTCTTCTTTTACTATAGTAAATTCTTCTTTTTCTTCTAAAGTATAAAGTTTTCTTTGTTTTATTTCTACTATCTCCTCTTTTGGAAGTGTTTTTAGAACCTCTGTTACTCTAGTAAGTAGTTCCTTTAAGCCTTCTCCTGTTACTGCTGATATTTTAAATATTTCTATATTCTTTTCTTTTGCCATTTTTTCTAAGTCTTTGTATAGTGTTTCATCTTGCATACTATCTATTTTGTTTGCTACTATTATTTGCTTTCTATTTGATAGTTTTTCACTATATTGTTTTAATTCTTCATTTATTACTTTAAAGTCTTCTACAGGATTTCTTCCTTCTGCTCCTGATACATCTATTACATGTAGTAATAACCTTGTTCTTTCTATATGTCTTAAAAATTGTATTCCTAAACCTACTCCTTGGCTTGCTCCTTCTATAATTCCTGGTATATCTGCTATTACAAAACTGTCTCCATATTCTGATTTTACAACTCCTAAATTGGGCTCTAATGTTGTGAAATGATAGTTAGCAATTTTAGGTGTAGCTGATGTTGTTCTTGATAGAAATGTTGATTTTCCTACATTTGGAAAACCTAGTAGTCCTACATCTGCTATAAGTTTTAGTTCTAGTATCAGTTCTTTTTCTATTCCTTTTTCTCCTCCTTGTGAGAATCTTGGTGCTTGTCTTGTAGATGTTGCAAAGTGCGAATTTCCTTTTCCCCCTCTTCCACCTGGAAAGATTAGCTCTTTTTGGTCTTTTTCTGATAAGTCTGCTAGCACTTCATTTGTCTCAGCATCTTTTATTATTGTTCCTATTGGAACTCCTATATATAGGTCATCTGCTGATTTTCCATATCTATGGTTTCCTTCTCCATTTTTTCCATTTTCGGCTATAAATTTCTTTTTAAATCTAAAGTCTATTAGTGTGTTTAGGTCTTGGTCTACGTAGAAATATACATCTCCACCTTTTCCTCCATCACCTCCATCTGGCCCGACCAGCTGCTACATATTTTTCTCTTCTAAATGAAACAGCTCCATTTCCGCCATCACCAGATTTTACTAGTATTTTTACGTAATCTGTAAACATTTTTTCCTCCATTTCTATAAAGTATCAAAATAATTTAATTTCATTGCTTCTTTTACTTTTTTCATTGTTTCTTTTGCTACTTCCCTAGCTTTTCTTGTTCCTTCCATTAGAATTTCATCTACTTCTTCTGGATGTTCCTCATAATATGCTCTTTTTTCTCTTATTGGTTTTAGTGTTTCTGATATATTTTTTGCAAGCTGCTTTTTACAAGATACACAGCCTCTTTCTCCGGCTTTACATTCTTCACATACTGTTTTTACTTCATCCTCTGTACTAAATAATTTATGGTAATATGATACCATACATATATCAGGATTTCCTTTATCATCTTTTTTTATTCTTCCTGGATCTGTTATTGCACTCATTACTTTTTTTGTTATCTCTTCTTCACTATCTGATAAGTATATTGCGTTTCCTAAAGATTTTCCCATTTTTTCGTTTCCGTCTAGGCCTTTTATTCTTTTTCCATTTGATAATACTGGCTCTGGTTCTACTAAAACTTCTCCATATATACTATTGAATTTTCTTACTATTTCTCTACATTGTTCTATTAGTGGAAGTTGGTCTTCTCCTACTGGTATAAACTTTCCTTCGAAACATGTTATATCTGCCGCTTGGCTTACTGGATAACCTAAGAAACCATATGTTACACTTTCTCCAAATAGTTCTTTCTTTTGCGCTATTTCAGTTTTTACTGTTGGGTTCCTTTGAAGCCTTGCTATTGTTACTAAGTTTGAATAAAACACTGTAAGTTCTGCTACTTCTGGTATCATAGATTGTATATATATTGTTGTTTTTTTAGGGTCTATTCCACATGCTAAGTAATCCATAGCTACTTGCCTTACATTTTTATGTACTTTTTCTGGATTATTAAAATTATCTGTTAATGCTTGCACATCTGCTATTAGTATGTATGGGTCATATTCCCCTGAATTTTGCATTTCTACTCTTGTTTTTAATGAACCAAAGTAATGACCTATGTGCAATTTTCCTGTTGGTCTATCTCCGGTTAATATTCTTTTTTTCTCTGACATTTATTTTCCTCCATTTTATAATATTTGTTCAAATTTCTCTTCTAGCTTTTTAAATTCTATTATATATTTATTTTTTATATCATTATATATTCTTCTTGATGTTTGTTCATTATATAAGTGTGAAAGTTCATTTCTTGATAGCATAATTTGTATCCATATTTCTCCATCTTCAATTATTCCTTGTTTGAATGCTTGTTGTATATTTTCTCTAGGACTTCCTGTGTTCTTAGTTATTCCCATATATTCTAAGTAATCTTTTATAGTTTTCCATGCAAGCTCAAAAGTGAATTCAAATCTATGTAGTGCTCCATCTATAATAATTTGCTTTGCATTTTCTGTTAGTTCTTCTATATCCTCTGTTAAAGCTTCTTCTAATTTAGTTAAAGCATTTTTATAATCTTTTTGTCTTTCTACAAATCTACTCATATTCTTTTACCATCTCTTTCTATTGAATCTAAAAGCTCCTTTTTAGTTACATCTTCTATGAAAATTAAATCTATCATATACGGAATTTCCAATAAGTCAAATTCATTTTTTATATTAAACTTTTCTTTATCATCTAAACAATTATATATAGCTATATCTATGTCTGAACTTTTCTTATAGTCTCCTCTAGCTCTTGAGCCAAATATTTTAAATTCACAATTATTATATCGTTTCATTATTTCTTTTATTTTATTATATATTTCATCAGATAATCCATATTTTGTCATATTTTACCTCTTTTTCTTCCTAATATATTATAACTAATTATTGTGTTTTTTACAAGTATATTTAGGAAAGAAAGTGAACGCAAAAATAGAGCCGATTTCGACTCTATTTTGCTACTCATTTTGCAGTGGTTATTTGTTACTTCGCAAGTCTGCCCAGCATCCCACTCAACTTATCAACCTCTTCCTGCACTGCTTCGGCATAGTTAAGGTCGTCTACTGCTGTGCTCAATGACATCTTTGCATCTTCCATCCGCCGATTCTCATCTGCGATCTGGTCAACAACAGTTGCATATTTGCCGTAGCTATCTGCTACCTGCCGTGCTTCTTCTGCGCTAATGCCAAAGAACTTGGATCTGATCCATCTTTTGAGCGAAAATGACTGTTTGATGCTCTTCTTTTCCGCTTTGGATGCCACCTGCTCGCTACTCACGTTACTGATTTCCTGTTCGTAAGTATCTACGCGCTCTCTTGCCTGCTCTACACAAGCCCGTACATCCTCACTCAGTCCGTTTAACATTTCCACATGCAATTTCATATCTGCCATAATCTTTCCTCCTGTTCGGTTGAATATTTTAACTGTTACTCTGTTTTTAGTATAACACATGTTTCCATAAATTACAATAGTTTTATGTAAAATTTATCAAACTCTTTTTTATTCATAGCAAAATGCCTTTAACTTCATTTTATATTTTTTATTTTGTGCTATTACTAAATACCATAAATATGCTAGTATTAATAGTATTGCTACATTTCTTATGTACAAAATTGTAATACTACATATACCTGTTAATATACAAATTGTAATTTTTGATATTTGGTTTGTATATTCATATGATTTTTTTAATCCTACTGTTATATGTAGAATATTTTTAATAGCTCTTCCTCCATCTAAAGGATATATAGGTATTAAATTAAATATTCCTATTAAGATGTTTGCATATATTACTAAATTTCTTTCTATCCCAAATAAGTTTTTATTTATTATTAAAAATATTACAGTTATTATGAAATTAGTGAGTGGCCCTGCTAAAGCAATAATTAGTTTTTTTACTGCTAACATATTTGCTTTTTTTACTTTTTTATTATAGTCTTCACATTTAATTTCAAAACCTACTGATACTCCATATGGCATTATTTCTAGTTTTGTGGGTTTAAAACCTAATAATATTCCAACTAACATATGCCCTAATTCATGTATTAATGCAAATAACATTAATATTCCATATATTTTTATTTGATTTGTTAATAAAAATATTAAAACAAATATAAATATTTTCAAATGTATTCGTATTCTCATCTTTGCTCCTTTATTTATGCAAATGTTAACACATATTCAGGGTTAACTTTTCTCCCTGCCTTTCGTATTTCAAAATGAAGATGTGGGCCTGTTGCATTTCCTGTTTGCCCTACTTCACCTATTTTTTGACCTTGAGTTATTATATCACCTTTTTTTACATATAAAGTTTTACAGTGTGCATATATGGTTAGAACATCTCCTTCTTGTATATATATATGATTTCCAAATGAGCCCTCTCCAGACGCTTCTATAACTGTTCCAGACATTGCAGCAACAAATACTGTTCCTTCGTTTGCTCCTATGTCAATTCCTCCATGGTTTGATGAAACTATTTCATTTCCTTCTCTTGGTCCATATCTTGATGTTATAGTAGCTACTAGTGGAACTATTAAATTATGATTTTGTTTTATATCATTTGCATCTATCTCCATTTGTGATAATTGAACTGTTACCTCTGGAGTTGATGCCTCAGTAACTTCTCCATTATTTGCAATTGTATTTTGCAGTTCTTCGTGGTCGTCTCCCCCACCTATTCCACCTGTTTGTTCATTTACTGTACTATTTTCTTGTACTACATTTGTATTTTCACTATTTTGATTGTTTTCTTCTTTATTTTCTTCATTAGTAGAAGGAAGTATAAATTGTGACTTTAAATTATTATTATAATATTCTATTGCCGTATTATATATATTTCCAAAGTTTATATCGTATGATAGAAATTCTCTAGTTTTGGTCATAAAGTCTTCTGAAAATATATAATTTGAATTTTTCACTAAATAGAAAATAAAATAAATAACAAAACAAATTGCTACTTGTAATATTAATTTTTTATATAACTTATATTTATCTGAAAAAGTTTCGTTTTTATTATATGTATTTACTCTTGAACTAGGCAATCTAACTCCTGTTTGCATTCTTCTTCTATTGTAAATTTCCTCTGCTCGTCTAATTCTTTCTTCTGAACTTATTACTCTTTCCACTAACTTAAACACCTCTTTTTTCATTTGCAAATGCATTTGTTAATTTATATTCTTAATTGATTTTTTTATTCCATATATTCTTAAAAATTTCATTTATCAACTAAATCAACCAAAAGGGACGGGGGAAAATCAAAAATTTTTTTGATTTTCCCCCGTCCCTTTTGGTTGATTTTTGATTGATTATCTTATTAAAAGTCCAACTGTACTTAGAAAAGCAAACATTCCGAAAAATATAGTTGCATATTTTAGTTTTTTGCATTTTTCTTCTAGTTTTATTTTTTCTTTGCTTACTTTAAATTCTTTTCTTTCTATTTTTGATATATATTCTGATACTATGTTTTCTGCTTCTTTTATTACATAGTCTTTATTATTTTTTACTTTTTCTTTATTTTCTCCTTTTTTGTTTCCCGCCAATTCTTCTTTATGTACTTTTACATTATCTTTTAGCACTACAAATGCTTCTTCTATTAAATTTGAAGGTAAATTTTTTAGTACTACCATATTTTTCATATTTTGTATATCCATATAAATTCCTCCTATGTTATAATTCATTTATATAGATTTTTTCCACTTTTTCTTTGTTTATACTTACATTTTTATGATTGTTTCAAATATTCCCTCTGATACTATATCTGCTAACCTCATTACTCCATTTAGTGATATATTTTGTAGTGCTTTAAAGTTACATTTGGCTATTTTATAGTCTTTTGCTACTACTGATTTTATGCTTATATCTCCTATTTCTATTTTATTTTTTTCTAATCCTTTTCCTAATATTGTTTTACTTTTTTGTACAAATATTTTTCCTATGTTTTCTTCTTTTGAAAGTGCTGCATCTATTACTATGATTATTGATTTTTTATCTATATTTTGTATTACTCTATTTATATTTTCATAACTTAAATTTTGACTTAAACTTCCATATACATTTATATTTGAATAATTACAGTCTTTTAATTCTTTGCTTAATTTACTTCCTACTAGTGGTCCAAAACAGTCTCCTGTAATTCTATCTGTTCCTACACATAAAAATGTTACTTCTATACATTTCTTTTCATTTTTTACTTTATTAAATATATAGCTAAAATCTGATACAAATTTTTCTTTTATATCTATATTTTCTATCTCTTCGTAATTTAACATTTTTTATCACCTTTGCAATTTGGTATTTGTATATAAATATGCTATTATTATATTTTTATACTTCCTTTCGTGGACTTATAATTATATTTATATCTTTATTATTCTGATACTTTTTTATAATATCTTCTGAAAATCCTGCTACTTCATTTGAAAGTACTATTGTTTTATAGTTATCATTTACTAATTCTTGCATTTTATTATCTACTTCTTCTGGCTTTTCTATTTTGTATACATCCATTCCTAATCTTTCAGCTATTCTAAAGTCTTTATTGTCTTTTTCATATTTTATCCAAGATATCTTCATATTTTATCACCCATTTTTAGTGTTTCTTGTTTTTTTGTTTTTATGCACCAAAAAGGAAGCAATTTATATTATTGCTTCCTTTTGTTTTTTGGTTTCAATTGGTATTATACATTCTAATTTTTCTACTCTTTTTTCTAGGTTTTCAATTGCTTTTGTATTTTTATAATTGGCTTCAAGGAATGATACTGTATTTTCGTAAATAATATCAATCTTTTTGCCATATGAAAGTTCTATTTTTGCTACTGTCCTATTTATTCTATTTACTTCTTCTTTTAAGTTTATAAACTTAGTGTCTAGTTCATCTAATTTGATATCTATTTGCTTAAATTTAGCTGTAAATTCTGACTTCATCTTTTTCATTTCATCTTGCATTACTTTCATATTGCCCTGTATTTCTTTGATATTTCCTTGCATTACTTCTATATTGCCTTGCATTACTTTTACGTTAGCTTGTATTTCTTTTATATCTTCTTTCATTCCTCTTGTAGTTTGTAAAAGTTCATTTAATATTTCTTCACTAGTCATTCTATTCTCCTTTCTGTATTATTTCTCCTGCTTCCTTTATAACTACTTATTATTCATATTTATTAATACTTGTATTTTTTTCTTATGTATTTCTCTAATTCCCCTATGCATATTAAATCACTTTTTACTTAGTATGTCAACTAAAATTTTTTGACAAAATTCCTCATTTTTTATATTTTTTCTATCTCTTTTTTAGTCAAATATCTCCATTCTCCAACTTTTAAATCTTTAACATCTAAAAAACCTATCTTTGCCCTATGCAGTGCTAGTACTTTTTTCCCTACTGCTTCACACATCTTTCTTACCTGTCTATTTTTTCCTTCATGTATTGTTATTTGAATTCTTGAAATATTTTTTTCATTATCTATCTTTAGTATTTTTACTTTGGCAGGTTTCGTAATATAGTCCTCTACCTTAACACCATTTTCTAGTTCTTGTATTTGCGCTTTTTCTATTACTCCTCTTAAAGTTACATTATATGTTTTTTCTATTTCATGTTTTGGATGTGTTACTCTATATATAAAGTCTCCATCATTTGTTAATATCAATGCCCCTGAAGTATACATATCTAGCCTTCCTACTGGAAGTAATTTTACTTTCGCTCCTTTTACTAAGTCAGTAACTATTTCTCTATTAAATTGATCTTTTACTGTTGTTACATATCCAATTGGTTTATTTAATAAAACATATACTTTTTCTTCTTCTGCTTTTACAGTTTTACCTTCATATTCTATCTTGTTAATAGCAGGATTTATTTTAGTTCCAAGTTCTGTAACTACTTTTCCATCTACTTTTACTTTACCTTCTAATATTGCCTCTTCAGCTTTTCTTCTTGATAATATTCCATTATTTGCAAGATATTTTTGAAGTCTTATTTCATTTTCCATATTTTTAATCCTTCCATCTCATATTATATATATGTAAGGTGGGGGCGCCGTCCACTGCCCACTCTTCAAAGAAATCACCTTAATATTATATTTAAGCAATTTATTTGAGGATTTGACGACTAATAGTCGCCCCTACATTTTTTTGATATCTCATTTATATATAACTAATATTCCCAAAAGTGATGTTATACCCATTTGGAAACGTCCCTAATTGGAACTTAGCTCTTCTAAAATTTTCGTAAAGTACCTTGGTAGTGGTGCTTCCAGGTTCATTTCTTTACTAGTTATTGGGTGTTTAAATTCTAGCTTTTTTGCGTGCAAGCATTGCCCCTCTACTTTGAATTCATTTTTACCATTTGAATATACGCTATCGCCTATTACTGGGTAGCCTATTTCTGCCATGTGTACTCTTATTTGGTGTGTTCTTCCTGTTTCTATTTTTATTTCTAATAGAGTGTATGAACCGTTATTTGTAGTATACCTTCCTAGTACTTTAAAGTGTGTTATTGCTTCTTTTCCATTTTTAGTAACTGCCATTTTCTTTCTGTCTTTTGTGCTTCTTCCTATTGGCATTTTTATTGTTGCTTCATTTTCTGGAACTAATCCTCTTACTAGTGCTATATATGTTTTTTTTACTTGCCTATTTTTTATTTCATCACTCATTTTTATATGTGCTATATCATTTTTCGCAACTATTAATAAGCCTGAAGTATCTTTATCTAATCTGTGTACTATTCCTGGTCTTATTTCTCCACCTATTCCTGAAAGAGTATCTTTGCATATTGCCATTATTGCATTTACTAATGTTCCATCTGGGTTTCCATTTGCGGGGTGCACTACTAACCCCTTTGGCTTATTTACTACTATAATGTCATTATCTTCATATATTATATCTATTGGTATTTCTTGTGCTTTTAATTCTATTTCTTTTGGCTCTTCTATTTCTATTTCAATTTTATCATTTAATGAAGGTTTATAAGATGCCTTTTGAATTTTTCCATTTACTAAAATTTTTCCTTCTTCTAGCAATCTTTTTACAGCTGTTCTAGACATTTCTGCTAAATTAGCTACTATATATGCATCTAAACGCATAGTTTCATTTTTTTCTACAATTAATGTTTTTTTCATTTTTTTGCCTTTCTTTTATTTCATTAATTTTTCACGTTTTATATTAGCATTTATTAAAATAGTCGAAATTATTGACAATATAAATATTACAATAAATACTTTTTCTCCTATAAAGCTACTTAAAATAGCTAGTATAGAAAATACAACTACTTCTGTGAAGCATAAACTCATTTGGCCAACTGCTGATAAAAGTTCATTATTTTCTTTTGACTCTTTTATAATGTTTTGTATTGAAGTTTGAATTGAGGTTTCATATACTTTTTCAAAATTATCATTTAATGTTTTGTTTATCGATATTATAATTTTATTTTTTGCAAATAAAAATATTGCTGTTATTATCGCTTTAATAGCTGTAACTAAATTATTTGCCTTCGATAGATTCTTATCTGAATATTTTCCTATTAAAGTTATTGTAACTATTTGTATTAATGATGATAGTATAATTATTGAGGAAAATAATGAAAAGTCTTTCAATACTATGTATAAATATAGTGGTACAAATTGTCTTTCTATTATATGGCTTGTCCTTAAAGCATATATAACTTTATATCTACTTTTACATTTAAATATATATTTAACAGATTCTTTGAATGCTCTTACATCATTTTTTATTTTATAATCTATTTTTCTGACAAAAACATACTGTAATAAAAAGAATATTGCAATTATTGCAAATATTATAACATTATTGTCAGAGATTACTCCGCCAAGTAACTAGAAGACTTGCTATTACAACACCTATTATTTTAGTTATGTTCTGGTTTGCAAAAATATTCTTTCATTTATTGCCCCTTCTAATATTTCTTTTTATTATAAACATTTAGAGTAGGCAAAAAGGCTTGATTTATTCTTTTGAAATTGAATATTTCGCCCAAATGGCTACTTGCCGAGCCTACTCTAAGTTAAATATGTAGTATACTGATTTGTCATAATTTGGTAAATTTCCTTTGGTCTTTATAATCAATTACGCCCTACATATTTCTTTCATAAATTATAAAGTTATTATCTGAATACAACTCTTTATAATCTGAATTTCTTGATAAGAACATGTTTAATTTTGATTTTTTTACAACTATTACATGTGTGATATCATATTCCTCAAATTTTGTTTCATAATATGTTCCTATCGATGATATATTGATATAGTCTGAGAAAATGTCTCTTCCTTCATATTTTCCTACTTCGTTTTTGTTTCCATTAAATTCTGGTGTATATAAGTCTGCTCTTGAATCTATAAATACTGGTATTCCTCTAAATAACAAATAACTTCCATAATTGTATTCATTATATAGCCTTATATTTTGTACATCTAAATTTTCTAGCATCCATGTTGATGCGTCTACTGGGTAGCTTGACGAATTTATATATTGGTTATTTATTTTTGGTTTATAAATTGCAAATGCTACTAATGCTACTATTGATACTGTACATATCCTTCCTATCATTGTAGTCATAAATTGTGCAAATTTTTTGCTTCCTTCTGCATCATATTTTTCTACTAAGTATGTTAGTAATTTTGAGAATATGAAGCCTCCTATTAGTATTAGTAATGAAACTTGCCTTCTTGACATGAATGACAAATATGTTAGTCCTGTTATCATAAATAAGTCTCTTAGCTTTATTTTTGTGTCTGTAAATATTAGCATAAATAAAAGTATGGCTAATACTACCATTGTTTCTTTATTGTTATATAAAGTTAATGGTAAATGCTCACTTATACTTGCTGTTGTGTTTCCTTGCATTGTTTTTCCTAAATATGTGTATGGAATATCTCCTAGTGGTGTTAATAGTCCTGTAAATGCACATATTATCATAACTAGTACAAGCCACAATATTGCATTTTCTTTTTTTACTTTTATTTTATATGGCTTATCACGTAATTGCTTTGATTTTTGTTTTACATCTTCAAATTTTTCTTGTTCTAATATTAGACTTTCTTTTGCCTTTTCTAATTTTTGTTTTAGTACTTCTTGTTTTACTTCATCTTTTTGTTTAAATACTTTCTTTTCTAAACTTTTTACTATATCTTTTTTGTTAAATACTTTTAATCTTTGTATTATATTCTTTTCTGCAATCCAAGCAATTATATATTCTGCTATATATGGTAAAAATAGTACAAAGAAGAATGGCCATACTGCTACATGTATATTTGCTATTGCTATTGAAATTAATACTATTCCTATTAAATACCATTTTTTCTTACATTCCAAGAAATTTTCTATAAATAGAATTGTTAATGCAAATAGTATAAAAGTTACTAATTGTGCTCTTGCTGCAATAAAGTCTTTTAGTAAATACATAGAAAACATTGTTATAACGAAAGATACTAGCTTATTTTTTGTTAGTTTGTTGTTTATACAGTAAATTAATATTCCTAATATACTAGCAAGTATTATTGTAGATAGATATATAAATAGCATTCCTCCATCTGGAATTGAAGTTAATTCCCCTAAGTGATATATTAGATATATTCCTGTATCATAGGCCCAGTGTGGATATGTATATGGTAAATTTTCATGCCAAGAAAAATGGTCTCCGCATATCTATTCCATTATTTAATATTAGTTCCCCTATTCTTATTGTATAGAATGTATCGTTCTGCAATGTTTTTGGACATATTGCAAAACAAAATATAATTATTGTAATAATTGCTAACACATTAAATTTAATATTGATTTTCTTTTTTTCTGAATCCATATTGGCTTTTCTTCCTTCCTCAATCATTTTATTATGCTTGTATTATATAATAAACACCTTGTTTAAAGCAAGGTGTTTATTATAATTTTAATACCAATATGCAAGTTTTAAAAATGAGTTTACTAATTTTGTTTGTTCTTCTAATTCCTCCACATTTGATATATTATATTTCTTCTTTTTTATATTTCTAGAACTTAGTGTCCATAAAAATGCTTTTAACTTTGGAAATCTTTCTACATTTTCTTCCATAAAATAAATTAATTCACATAGTTTTTTATACATATCACTTTGTTTTTCTTCTTCTTTTTTATATTTATCTATATTAGTTATTAGTTCCAATGGTTCTGCCATTTTTAATCTGTAATTATTATCTTTAAATGAATTAACAAAATTATTATAGCTTTCACAAAATATTCTATACATTATATTTCTCCCTAAATATTTCTAATTTTTTTATAAACTCTGATTTTTTACTTTCAAACAAATCTTCTCTATTTATAACTTCATTTATTATATTATTTAGAATTTCTTTATTACAATTTGGAATTATTTGTTCTAAATCTTCTAAGTCCTTTGGAGCAAGTCTTATAATTTTACTTATTGCAACATCTTCTTTTGAAAGAATATATACATTAATATATTTAAATTCTTTTAATTTTGCTGCTCTTTCTTTATATGCTGGAGATAATATTGTGCTTTCATATTCTAACATATCATAATCTCTTAATAATACAAATACTTTCCCATATTTTGCTGGATAACCTAAATCTACAAAGTCTACATCTAAGGTCGCTCTTGTTGTATATTCTCCTAACATACATGCACTTCCACCAATTATATATATATCAAATGGTTCTAATTTAAATAATTTTGTTACTTCTTCCATTTCATGAAGAACTTCTATTAAATTATCTCTAATCATAAATTTCTCCTTTTATATAAGTATTGTACACTGTTTTTAGCAATTTATCAATATTTTTTACAATATATATTTTATTATAATTTTGTAAATATCTATTATTTTAATATTCTCACACTATTTACTACTGTTAATAAACTTACTCCTGTATCTGCTACTATTGCTAACCATATTGGTGCTATACCGAATAACTCCTAGTGTTAGAACAATAGCCTTTACTATTAGTGAAAATGCTATATTAAATTTTATTATTCTCATGCTTTTTTTTGCTATTTTTATTATATTGGGCAAGTTTCCTATATTGTTGGATATTAGGAGTGCATCTGCACTACTTTCTGCTATTTCTGAGGCATCTCCCATGGCTATTCCGAAGTCTGATTCTGCTAAAACTGGGCTGTCGTTTATTCCGTCTCCTATAAATATTACTTTTCCATTTTCTTTTAGCTTACTTACTTCTTCTAGTTTTTGTTTTGGAAGTAGACCTGCAAATATTTTGTTTATTCCTACTCTATTTGCTATTTTTTTTGCACTTTCCTCATTATCACCTGTAAGTATTATTGTTTCAGCGATTCCTACTTTATTTAACTTTTCTGATATTCCAAAACTACTTTCTCTTATTTCTTCTTTAAAAGTTACATTAGCTTCTACTTTTCCATCTACTATTAAATAACTTGCATTTTTATTTATTTGTTCTTTTATATTGCTTTTTTCTAATAACTTTGAATTTCCAAATAGTACTTCTTTTCCTTTTATTTTCCCTTTAACACCATATCCTGCAATTTCTTCATATTCATTTACTATTGTTTCTGATTTTAATCCTTCGCTTTCCACTTTTTGTTTAATTGCTGTGGATATTGGATGGTTTGAATTTTTTTCTAGCACATACATATATTCTAGTGCTTCTTCTTGTATATCTCCTACCAAGTTTAATTCATCTATTTGCATTTTTCCTGTTGTTATTGTTCCTGTTTTGTCAAAAGCTACATATTTTGCTTTTGACAAATTTTCAATATGTTTGCTTCCTTTTATTATCATTCCTTTTTTTGATACTTTTCCTATGCATGAGAAGAATGCTAAAGGTACTGATATTACTATACTACATGGGCATGTTGCAACCAAAAATACTAGTGACCTCAATATCCAAGTTTTAAATTCTTGTTTTAATATTAGTGGCATACATACTGCTATAATTATTGCTAGAATAATTACAATTGGTGTATATATTTTCGAAAATTTGGTTATAAAATTTTCTGTTTTTCCTTTATTGTTTGTGGCTTCATATACTAAGTCTACTATTTGAGTGGCAGCTGAATTTTTATAGTCTTTTTGCACCTCACATATTAAACTTCCGATTTAAATTTATGCTTCCAGATAGTATCTCTTCATTTTCTTTTACATTTACTGGCATACTTTCACCTGTTAAACTTGACATATCAAGGTTTGCTGTTCCTTTTAAAATTTTACAGTCAAGTGGAACCATCTCTCCTGGTTTTATTATTATTTTTTCGCCTACTTTTACTTCTTCTACATTTACAACTTTAATATTTTCTTTTTCATCTATTATATTGGCTGTTTTTGATTTTATTTCCACTATACTTTTTATATTCTTATTTGAATTTTCTACTGCTTTTTCTTCTAAAAATTCTCCTAATTTAAATAGTAGTACAACCATACAGCTTTCTGGGAATTCTCCTAATGCAAATGCTGCAATTACTGCAATTGTCATTAAAGTATCTTCTTCAAAGTTTAGCTTGAAAATATTTTTAATTCCTTCTATTATTAGTTCATATCCTGATAAAAGTACTACTATCAAATAGACCCAAATTTTATAATTTTCTAATATTGGTAAAAATGTTAGGATAAATATTATAATTGAAATGATGTATAAAACTATATCCTTTTTATTTGATTTTTCTTCTGTTTCATTTCCATGTGTATGGCAGTGATTACAGTGGTTACAAGTATGTTCACTCATTTTAGTTACCTTCCTTTCTTATTTTCTATATCAAATTTTTTTCTTCTCTTATGTGCTCTAATGCCATTGTTATTATTTTTTCTATGTGTTCATCTTGGAGACTGTAATATACTTGTTTTCCTTCTTTTCTGTATTTTACTAATTTTGATGTTCTTAGTAATTGTAATTGGTGTGATACATTTGACTGTGTAAGACCTAAAAGTTCGCATAAGTCGCATACACATAGTTCATTATTTAATATACTACATATTATTTTAAGCCTAGAGCTATCTGCAAATAGTTTAAATATATCTGCCATTTCTATTATTTCATCAAAAGAAGGTTCCTTACTTTTTACTTCTTTTATTTTATTATAATGTGGGCATTTTTCGTTACATACTAAATCTTTTTCTTCCATTTACTTTCTCCTTTTTAATTATATATGAATATATGAATGTATATTCATATATTAACTCTAAAAAATATAATTGTCAATGCTTTTTTGCAAAATTTATTTGGCAATTTTTGTGCATTATTATTTTACTCTTATTACACGCAGTTTTTGTCGTTTTGTGACGTACGATTTTTCTTGCATTTTATATAGTTACATAATATAATGTGTATTGCCTCTTAACAATGAGAGTTTCTTATGAGAGGAGGTGTATACCCTTGAAGAACGTATTCAAAGTAATAGTACTATTGTTAGTATATTTAATTCTCAAAAATTTTGACTGAAAACGTAGTACATATAAAAAAATAAAAACCACGAGCCATCTTACTCCTCGTGGTTTTTTCGTATACCCTTGAATTTTTTATTCAAACTTTTTATACATATATATTACTCTAATTAATAAAAAATGTCAATATTTTTTACAGATATTTCCTTTTTATTATCCATTAATTTGTTTTGCAACTTCTTCAGCGAAGTTTTCTTCTTTTTTCTCTAGTCCTTCACCTTTTTCAAGTCTTGCAAATCTTACTATTTTAGCTCCTTTAGCTTCTACCATTTTTCCTACTTTTTCATCTGGATTTTTTACGAAGGCTTGCTCTATTAAGCATATTTCTCCGTAGAATTTTCCTATTCTTCCTTGTACCATTTTTTCTGCTATTTCTGCTGGTTTTCCTTCATTCATAGCTTGTGCTTTTAATATTTCCATTTCTTTTTCTACTCTTTCTTGTGGTACAGCTTCTCTATTTAGGTATTCTGGTCTTGCTGCTGCTATTTGCATACATACGTCTTTTGCTAAATCTTCTGATGCATTTTCCATTTCTACTAAAACAGCTATTTTACCATCTCCATGAATGTATTTAGCAACTGTTCCATTTGCTGATTCAAATCTTTCGAATCTTCTTATTGACATGTTTTCACCTATTGTTGCTATTTTGTTTGTTAATACTTCATTTACTGTTTTTCCTGTCTCTTGAATTGATTCTTGTGTTAATAATTCTTCTACAGTTGCTGGATTTTTTTCAGCTACTTGTTTTGCAACATCTGCAACAAAACTTCTGAATTCTTCATTTTTTGCAACGAAATCTGTTTCAGCATTTACTTCTACTACTGCTCCTACTTTTCCATCTTCTGAAACATAAGCATCTGCTAAACCTTCTGATGCTATTCTTCCTGATTTTTTAGCTGCTTTTGAAAGTCCTCTTTCACGTAATAGTTCTATTGCTTTTTCTTCATCTCCATTAGTTTCTGTTAGAACTTTTTTGCAGTCCATCATTCCTGCTCCTGTTCTTTCTCTTAACTCTTTTACTTGATTTGCTGTAATCATTTTTTTATTCCTCCCTTTTAATTAGAAGTTGGAAGTCAGAAGTCGGATTTTAGGGTAATTTCTTTGAAGTTTAAGTAATATATAACTTTATTTGTAATATTTTCTAATATTCTACACTATTCTAAACTCTAATTTCTGATTTTTAACTTCTACATTTTTCTATTTCTGACTTCAGTCTTCTGACTTCTGTATTAAAAAAGAGTAGAGCAGATAAAGGCTCTACCCTTTTTTTGTTTTTTATAATTATTTATTATTCAGCTTCATTTGCTACTACTTCTTCCATGCTTTCTGGTTCTTCGTTTGCTACTTGTTCTTCTTCACTTGCCATTTCCATTGATT
>CATNCV010000013.1 GCA_950096965.1 uncultured Clostridiaceae bacterium
TATGCAAGAAGATGGTACATTTTTAACTCTTTCAGTTATTAAAGATGAAACTACTGAATTAATGATTTTCCTAGGAAAGAATGATTCTGAATATGAGGTGATGGTTTATAAAGCCAATGAAAACGATAAATATGTGCCACATGAGTTTGACAATGTAAAAAGTTATTCAGAAAATGAACAATATGCAACATTCTTTTTTGAAGAATATGAACAGGCACATGAGTTTATAAACAATTTAAGTTATATTCATAAAGAATATAAGATAAGACCAACTAGAAAAATAGAAAATTGAGTTAAAAATATGCTAGTCACATAAAGTTATGTGGCTAGTTTATTTTTTACAACAAATAAAAAAATAAAAAAAGTAAAAAACTCTTGACATTCTAAGGTTTACTAGAATATAATACAGTCAAGAATTCATCAGGAGGATTTTAACGAATATGAAAGAAAGCAATATTTTTTATTCATTAAATAATAATTACAAAGAAATGAGTGACGAAGGATTAGTTAATGCTTCTAAGTCTGGGGATAAAAATGCGCTTGAATACTTAATAAATAAGTATAAAGAACTTGTTAATATGAAAGTTAGCAAATATTTTATAATTGGAGCAGAAAAAGAAGACATAATACAAGAAGGACTAATAGGACTATACAAAGCAATAAAAAGTTATAGTGGAGATAAGCAAAATTCATTTAAAACATTTGCAAATATGTGTATAGAAAGGCAACTAATAACAGCAATAAAATCGTCGAATAGGCAAAAACATATGCCACTTAATTCATATTTATCATTAAATGAATCAGCATATGAAAATGATGAAGAAACAAGCTTATTTGATACATTTGATTCACACCAAATAGAAGATCCGCTAGAAACAATAACAAAACAAGAATACTATAAATCAGTAGAAATAGCAATAGACAAATCACTAAGTAATTTTGAAAAACAAGTACTAAATAGATATATGCAAGGTGAAAGCTATATACAAATAGCTGAAAAATTAGACACACCAGTAAAATCTATAGACAATGCAATACAAAGAATTAGGAAAAAAGCAACAACAAATTTAAATGTAAATGAATTATAAATGTAAGGCGAGAAAATAAATTATAGATAAATAGGGGCATGGGGCACCATGCCTAATATACTGTTTAAATATGCTGTCATAGCTCAGTAGGTAGAGCACTACCTTGGTAAGGTAGAGGTCACGGGTTCGATTCCCGTTGTCAGCTCCAGATGTATGACTTTAACAAGTCACCGTGAAAAATGAATAGTGAATAATGAAGAATGAATAATCTAAAATAATAGAGTAGTACATTTGAAATTATTCACTATTTATTTTTCACTATTGACTAAACTAAAATCTGTTATAGTAGCTTTAGATTATTAAGATTTGATTAATACTATAAAAATTAATAAAATATGTAGTATAATATTAAATAATGAAAATTTAGAATTTGATTTTATTAAAAATTTAAATTTGTCTACATAATGTAAAAACAATGTATTATATAAGGAGAAAGAAAAAGTGAAGAAAAAGAAAATAGTAAAATATACAATAATAATAGCAGTAGCAATAATATTTATACTTACAATAATATACTTAGCACCAATAATGAAAGATATATCTACAAAAGAAGGTCAAATAGCATTTAAACAAAAAATAGATAACTTAGGAATAGTAGGATTTATAATACTTTTTTTATTAGAATTATCACAAATATTCTTTGTAGTAATACCAGGAGAGCCATTAGAAATACTTGCAGGAATGTGCTATGGAGCCATAGGAGGAACAATATTTATAACAACATCTGTATTTATAACAACAACAATATTATACTTTACAGTAAAAAAATATGGTAAAAAATTTATATATGAATCATTTAAAAAAGAAAAAATAGATAAAATAGAAAACAGTAAAATATTAAAAAATCCTAAAAAAGTAGAGTTAATAATGATTATACTATTTTTAATACCTGGAACACCAAAAGACTTATTAGTATATATAGGAGGTTTACTTCCAATAAAACCACTAAAATTCATATTAATATCAACATTTGCAAGATTTCCATCAGTAATATCATCAACAATAGCAGGAGTAGGAATAGTAAATGGAAATATACAAATGACAATAGCAGTATATGCAGTAACATTTATAATTACAGCAATTATATTAGCAATAATAAATGTATTTGACAAAAATAAAGAAACAAAGCAAGCTCTGCAATCTATAAAATAAAATTTTATAAATCATATAGTTTATTTCATACAAGATAGAAATTATTAAGAAAGCCACGCAAACTATAAAATAAATACTTAATATATGGAAATAAAGTAGTACTAATGTG
The DNA here is from genome assembly GCA_950096965.1 of uncultured Clostridiaceae bacterium. Taxonomy (GTDB): domain Bacteria; phylum Bacillota; class Clostridia; order TANB77; family CAG-508; genus UMGS1663. The sequence continues at coordinate 2,350 of CATNCV010000013.1, forward strand.
CTGCTTTTATTATTTATATAAAAATTGACTCTTTTGAATACATTCTACATTATAGGTGTTGCTTCCTTATCAAGTGCCAAATGTAGCAAAACAACTTTATTGCTATATAGGAAAAAACAATTTAAAATATATAGGAGATTAACTAATACATAACTTATCTGTAACTCACTAATGCTCAAAGAGCTAAGAAAATAACCGCACCTACATCAGTTTTTAGCTTATTCTAATATAGTAGCTCTAAATAGTTATAAAAACCAAACAAATTTTCAAAAAACTATTGACAAAATAAAAAATAAGATATAGAATAAGCACATAAAACGAACAAGAGTTTTAAAAACAAAAATTTGCAAGGAGTGGTAAAAATGAATTTATTAAAAAATAGAAGTAATATAATAACATATACAGTAAATAAAAAGGACTATAGTAGTATATATATATCAGTACAAAATGGAGAAGTCATTATTAATGCTCCTTGGTACATGGCAAGTAGTCAAATACAAAAAATAGTAGAAGAAAAAAAGCAATGGATTTTAAATAAAATAAATGAATATGAAAAAGCATGTGAAAAGAAGAAAATAATAGCAGAATACACAAAACTAAAAACAGTAAAAGTACTAGGGCAAAATTACGAGCTAGCAATAAAATACAAAAATATAAAAACACCAAACTTATCTATCGAAAATGGGCAAATATTAGTAACACTTCCAACTAAATATAAAAAGATGAATAATGATCAAATAGTAAAAATGTTAATAGAAAAAATGTATGATATGGTCGCAAAAAAAGAAATAGAAAGAGCAATGGAAAAAACAAGAATAATAATGGGAATAGCACCTGAAAACTATGAAATTGTAAGATTAAAAAATAATATTGCTAAATGTGTAAATAAAAATATTATAATAAATCCAGATATAGTAATGTATAATAGAGAAACAATTGAATATATAGTAACTCATGAATTTTGCCATCTAAAATATAAAAACCATACAAAATCCTTTTATGATATGTTAAAAAACTATATACCAAACTATGAGAAATTAGAAGAAGAATTAAATAAAATATCATATTAAGCTAAAAAAGAAAAGAAAAAAATATCTAATAGAGTAACACTAAAAATTAAATATAAAAACTCTATTCAACTATTTAAAAAAACTGAATATAATTAATTTAGGAGGTAATAAAAATATGGATGGAGTATATGAAACAAGTATAAACACACCAATGGGAAATATTAATGCAAGAATAGCATTAAAACAAACAGGAGATATTATAAATGGAATGGTAGAAATAATGGGCTCAAAAAATGCACTTTCACAAGGAAAAGTAAATGGAAACAAATGCTTTTTTCAAGGTGAAATGAAAAATAACATGCTAACAATAAAATATGATATAACAGGGGAATTAGTAGGAAACAACTTAAACATTTACGCAAAAACAAATATGGGAGAATTCAAATTACAAGCAAAAAAGGTTGGATAAAGCTGATAGAGAAGTAGTATAAAATAATATACAATAGTAAATATAACTTTTTTCTATTTATAATTAAGCACTGCCAATAATGCTTTTAATTTCATTATTTTAACAAGGTACAAATAAAATTAGATTAGTGAACAATGAAAAATAAATAATGAATAGTGAATAATTATAAGTGCTCTTAGTACCTAATTTAAATTATTCACTATTCATTATTCATTTTTAACTATTCAATGTGCACTCATGTGGCTGGGGTACTGTGATTCGAACACAGGAATGTCGGAGTCAGAGTCCGATGCCTTACCGCTTGGCGATACCCCAATAACTTTAAATTTACAATCACAAATAACTTTTCTTACCAGCTACTTGCTTAAAATATATAATATCATAACAAAAAACAAAAATCTAGTATAAAGCAATGAATTTTTTATAATTTGTGAAATAATATATGAAATATGGAAATAATATAATTAAAATTATAAAAAAGGAGAATGTAAAGTGAAAGATTATTTAGGTATTGAAAGTATAAAAGCACTAGAAATTTTTGATTCAAGGGGAAATCCAACTGTTCAAGTAGAAGTAATAACTCGGGGGGCGGATTTACTGGAATAGCGATGGTTCCTTCGGGAGCTTCAACAGGAAGTTTTGAAGCAGTAGAATTAAGAGATAATGATGATAGACTAAATGGAAAAGGTGTAAGTAAAGCAGTAAAAAACGTAAATACAAAAATAGCTAAAGCATTAAATAAAATGAATGTATATGATCAAATTGGTATAGATAATGAACTAATAAAAATAGATGGAACAGAAAATAAAGAAGTTTTAGGTGCAAATGCTACATTAGGAGTATCTATTGCAGTTGCAAGAGCAGCAGCAAATTCATTAGGTATGAGTTTATATAATTATTTGGGAGGAGTAAATGCAAATAAATTACCAATTCCAATGATGAACATTTTAAATGGAGGGAAACATTCTGACAATAATATAAGTATACAAGAATTTATGATAATGCCAATAGGTGGGGTAACATTTAAAGAAAGAATGGAAATGGGAGTACAAGTATATCATACATTAAAAAAAGTATTAAAAGAAAAAGGGCATATTACAGCAGTAGGAGATGAAGGAGGCTTTGCACCAAATTTGAATGGAGAAGAAGAAGCTATAGAAGTTATATTAGAAGCTATAGAAAAAGCAGGATACATTCCAGGTGAAGAAATTGCACTAAGCTTAGATGTAGCAGCAACAGAAATGTGGGATGAAGCGAAAAAAATAGGAAAAGAAGGATACTATTTTTGGAAAAAAGATATATTTAAAACAAAAGAAGAAATGATAGAATATATTATAGAACTTACGAATAAATATCCAATTATTTCAGTAGAAGATGCACTAGCAGAAGAAGATTGGGAATCATGGGAGTTATTAACAAAGAAAATAAGAAAAGGAGTACAACTAGTAGGAGACGATTTATTTGTAACTAATAAAAAAAGACTTTTATATGGAATAAAAAATAATGTTGCAAATGCAATATTAATAAAGCCAAATCAAATAGGAACTATTTCAGAAACTTTAGAATGTATAGAACTTGCTAAAAGTAATGGATATAAAACTATAATATCACATCGTTCAGGAGAAACAGAAGACACTACCATAGCAGATATAGCAGTTGGGACAAATGCTATGCAAATAAAAACAGGAGCACCATGTAGAACAGACAGAGTAGCAAAATACAATAGGCTCCTAAATATAGAAGATGAACTTCAAGAAAGATAATAGAACAAAAGAGCTTCGCCACGTAGGCAGACATAAGACTACTCCAAAATTTAACTTAAAATAGAGTAATTTCTTATTATATAAAAATAGAGCACTAATTAAATTAGTACTCTATTAAATATTATTTTAATTCTTTATTATTTTTAAAATACTTTATACCTTGAATTATACAAATTATTATAGCACCTAGAATAATAACAAGCCCTAAAATTGTAGCACCAGTTTGAGGTATAGGGTTAGGAGCAGTTGTGTCATCTTTTGGTGGTTCAGGTTTAGGCTCAGGCTTAGGATCAGGAGTTGGCTCTGGTTCTGGTTCTTTTAAAATTACTTTAACCTTTGGAGTAACATCAGAACTTATAATAACTTTTTGACCATCTTCATCTAGTACATTATCTGTAGTTATATCTACTTTTTCATTAGTATCTAATATAACATCAGAAATTTCTTCATTAATTTTATCCTTTAATTTTAATTTATAAGATAAAGTGGCAACTTCTCCATAACCTAATTTATCAATATGCCATACTATTACATTATTTTGTAAGTCTATACTAGGACTTACTGTACCAATATTAGGTGATGTAACATACTCAAAATCAAAATTATCAACTATGTCTTGTGGAAAATAATCATATATATCTATATTGTTTAATACTTCCTCTTGAGGAGCAATTAGCTGATCTAATATAACTTTAGAAATGGTTTCTTCAATTTCACTATCAGTAATATTATAAAATTTACCAACAGTAGGATCTTCAGGAGAACCAAAAACTTCCTCAGCTAATTCTCTAAAAGGTCTGTTAGTTTGAGCTGTTTCTATACGATCACCTAAACCAGTCATCATAGAAAGTAATTGAATACCTTGGTTATCTATATTAAGTAATGCATTTTTAGTATTTGTTGCAGTAATACCAGAATATAATATTCTATCACTTCCAATAGAAACATTAGGTACTCCATCTGTTAATAAAACTATAAATTTATTTTCACAGTTTCCAGTAAATTGACTACTAGCAAGTGTTACACCAGCTTCAATGTTAGTTGTTACACCAACTGGACTAGTAGGATCATCATTTTCTATAAGATCTATAAAATCGTCATAAATAGAATCTATTGCATTTAGTACAACATCTTTAGAATTTGTCAAACCAGTTCTAAGCTCAGCATCACTTATAGTACCTCTGTTTTCACCTGTAGAGAAACTAATTACACTTAAATTAACAGTATCTAATTTAAGTAGTTCACTTGAAAGAACTTTAGCAGAATCTATAACAGCTTCCATTCTTATTCCACCAGTAGATATTGTATTTTTCATACTTCTAGAGTTATCAATTACAAGAACTATTTCACTTGGTTTGTCTAATGGCAAAACAGCATTATTAGTTACCTTTAAGCCAATAGTTAGTTCACTTTTCTCTATATCATAGTCAATAATTTTCTTTTCAAATACAGCCTTATCAGTAATATTAATAGTGCAAATATTATTTTCTACAATTTCAAAGCTAGCATTTTCAGAAGAAACAAAAGCAGCTGAAACACTTGTAGAAATAACTAAAATTGATATTAAAAAAAGTAAAGCTATTTTAGTTAATTTTTTCATAAATTATCAATTCCCTTCTTAAAATATAATCATTCTTATTAAATTATAGTACAAGTAAAAGTAGTTTTCAATAATTTGGAGAAAATGAAATAAAAATGTAATATTTAAGTGAAAATGAAATAAAATTGTAACATATTATAGAAAAAAATATATAAATATGTTACAATAGAAAACACTATAGAATGAAGGGAAAATAAAAATGCAAAATGTATTAGGAATAATAATATCATATATATTTATAGGAGTTGTTATAATATTAGCAAGGCTTTTTGAAAAAGGGGGAGAAGAAGCAAGTAGAAAGTTTATACACATATCACTTGCAAATTGGTGGTTTATAGCAATGTACTTTTTTGACAATGCAATTTGTGCATCATTAGTACCATTAAGTTTTGTTATAATAAATTATATATCATATAAGAAAAACTTAATAGCAGTAATGGAAAGAGAAAGCCAAGATGGTTTAGGAACAGTATATTATGCAGTTTCACTGTTAATAATTGCAATATTCACATTTGGAATTATTAATAAACCAGAAGTAGGTTTATGCAGTATACTAATAATGGGATATGGAGATGGCTTTGCAGCAGTAATAGGAAAAAGAGTAAAAAGCTATGAATATAAAATAGGAAATACAAAGAAAACATTAGTAGGATCACTTACAATGTTTATAATAACATTTATAATAATAGCAATATATTCAGGAATATTAGGAACAAACTTATGGGTAATAAAATCAATGTTAACAGCAATAATACTTACGGTAATAGAAGCAGTATCAATAAAAGGAACAGACAATATAACAATACCAGTTTCAGCATGTACACTATTATTTTTGATGTAAAATAAAATTGTAGGGGTCGATACTAAAGGGCTAAACTTAAATGTAAGGGTAGAACTTTGTGGGAGACTTGGTATTCGAAGAAATTCCAAAAATAATTAATCTAAATTAATTTCGCTGTAGCATGAGTAGCCAGAGGAGGCGACAACTACAATGAATAAGTAAAAACAAATTAGAGACGAGGGATGTAAAAATGGATAATATATTAGAAAAAGTAAATAATCCAGAAGATTTAAGAAAACTTAATATAAAAGAGAAAGAACAATTGGCAAAAGAAATAAGACAAAAGGTTATAAATACAGTATCAGTAACAGGAGGACATTTAGCGTCTAATTTAGGTATTACAGAGCTTACTATTGCACTTCATAGTGTTTTTAACACACCAAAAGATAAAATAGTATGGGATGTAGGTCATCAAACTTATGTGCATAAAATATTAACAGGAAGAAAAGATAAAATGAGCACATTAAGGCAACTAGGAGGAATATCAGGTTTTCCAAAAATAAAAGAATCTGAATATGATAGTTTTGATACAGGACACAGTAGTACATCAATATCAGTAGCACTTGGTATGGCAAGAGCAAGAGATATAAAAAAAGAAGACAATAATGTAATAGCAGTAATAGGAGATGGAGCGCTAACAGGAGGAATGGCATTAGAGGCACTAAATGATGCAGGAAACAGTAAAACGAAATTAATAGTAATATTAAATGATAACGAAATGAGCATTTCAAAAAACGTAGGAGGAATATCTCAATTTTTAACTAAAATGAGAACTAGAAAATTCTATAAGAAGTCTAACAACAGTATAAGAAAAGCCTTAGAAGAAACACCAAAAATTGGAACACCAATTATAAGGTTAGCAAGAAGAGTAAAATATAGTTTAAAACAATTATTTTTACCAAATATGTTTTTCGAAGACTTAGGATTTAAATACTTAGGACCAGTAGATGGACATGATATAGAAAGATTAGAATGGATTTTAAAATTAGCAAAAAAAGAGCAAGAGCCCGTACTTATACATACCATTACTAAAAAAGGAAAAGGTTATAAACCAGCAGAAGAAAACCCAGACAAATTCCATGCAACAGGAAGCTTTGAAATAGAAACAGGAAAATCAAAAAAAGAAAAGAAAAAGGACTATTCAGCAGTATTTGGAGAAAAGTTAATAGACATAGCTAAAAACAATGAAAAGATAGTAGCAATAACAGCAGCAATGGCAGATGGAACAGGTTTAAAAGAATTTAAAGAAAAATATCCTAATAGGTTTTTTGATGTAGGAATAGCAGAACAGCATGCAGTTAGTCTAGCAGCAGGAATGGCAAAAGAAGGACTAAAACCAGTAGTACCAATATATTCATCATTTTATCAAAGAGCATATGATCAAGTAATACACGATATATGCATAGAAAGCCTACCAGTAGTTTTATGTGTAGATAGAGCAGGAATAGTTGGAAATGATGGAGAAACGCATCAAGGTTTATTAGACTTAGCATTTTTTAATATAGTACCAAACCTAACAATAATGGCACCAAAAGATTTTGAAGAATTAGAACAAATGTTAGAATATGCCATAACATTAAATTCACCAGTAGTAATAAGATATCCAAGAGGTGGGGAAAATGAAAAAACAAAATTTGAAAAACATGAAGAAATAAAACAAGGAAAAGCAGAAATAATAAGAGAAGGAAAAGATGTAAGCATAATAGGTATAGGGAAAATGGTAGCAAAAGCTGTAGAGATGACAGAAGAATTAGAAAAGCAAGGAAAAAGAGTAGAACTAATAAATGCAAGATTTCTAAAACCATTTGATGAAGAAAAAATAATAGAAACAATTACAAAAACCAAAAATGTAATAACAATAGAAGATGCGAGCATAGTAGGTGGACTAGGAACAAAAGTAAAAGAGATAATAGCAGAAAACAAAATAGAAAATGTGGAATTAAAATGTTATGCATATCCAGATAAGTTCATAGAAGCACGGAAACGTGCGAGAATTAGAGAAAAAATATTTATTTTAGCTCCCAGTAGTTCCCATTGGGGACGTTTCCTAATGAGGTATCTGGCACTTTTGGGAAGTTTTAAAAAATATAATATGTAGGGGGACACCTTATCAAGCGACCAGAACAATATAAAAACGTTAAATGAAAAGTTACAGTAAATATAAAATGAAAATTTGGAGAAAATATGGATAAAAATATCATAAATAAATACAAAAACGAAAAAGATAGATTACTAATATCAAAGCTAATAGATAAAATAAGGTTTTGTGAAACTAAAAATAAAATTCAAACCACAGATTTTTTAGATGAAATGGAGCAAAAGTTATTAGAAAGTTTTTTAAAATCACAAAAAATATCTAATTACTTTTATACAGGAGGATTTGAAGAAGCAGAAAGAAAAATATTAATAATATATCCAAAGAAAATGGAAGATATTGTATATAATATAAATTTGAATGAGTATATAAATTCTATACGAATAGAATTACCAAATGAATTACATGGAGAATATGTACATAAAAATTACTTGGGTGGATTAATGAAATTAGGAATATCAAGAGAAAAAATTGGAGATATTTTAGTAGGAGAAAATGGAGCAGATATTTTAGTAATGCCAGAAATGCTGAAATTTTTAATTACTAATATTTCAAGCCTAACAAGATTTGGTAAATCAAAAGTAGAGCAAGTAGAATTACAAGACTTAAGGGAAATAGAAATAAAAATACAAAACATAAAAATAACAGTTGCCTCAATGAGACTAGACAATATAGTTTCAGAACTTGCAAAATGCTCAAGAGGAAAAGCAAATGAATTATTAACACAAGAAAGAGTATTAGTAAACCATGAAATAGTAGAAAAATCTTCAAAAGAAGTAAAAGAAAATGACACAATAACAATTCGAGGAAAAGGTAGGTTTACTATAAAAAAAGAACTAGGAAGTAGTAAAAAAGGAAGAATATTTATAGAAGTAGAGAAATTTGTATAAATAAACATAATGTGTTATAATCGAAATATAACTAAAGGTAAATACCTTTCAAACAATTTTGAGGGGTATATGAAAATTACCTCTCAAATTTTAGTTAAATAGGAGGTAGTTTTATGAGAATGATTTTTGGCGAAGACACAATGTTTGTAGTAAGAAGCAAAATAGTAGAGACTACTAAGGAAGTAGAAAAGCAGAAGTTTGCAGATTTTCTTACAGGAGAAACACCTGCAAACATTCCTGTGTTAGAAAAAGCATTCATGCTAGTTGCCCTTACAGGTACAAGCATGATAGAGTTTCATTCTGCTAAGAGAACAATTACAATGTTTCCAAGTGAAGTCAAAATCCAGGTAAGTACAGAAACGATACACTACTTAATCAATATGTAAAAGCCAAAAAAATAAAAGAAAACCTCAAAAATAGAGGTTTTCTTTTATAGTATAGGAAAAATCAAATTTTACGCCGTAGGCGAACCATTTATGGGAATACCTCTTTGGAAATGACATCACTGTACCCTATGCTCTACACTAGGAAAGTATACTATTTTAACTTAGAATTGTAGGAACTTATATCTAAAAGAAATACTAAAGTGAATTTACCGAATTATGCCATTTCTGGCTTGATTTTAAAAAAACTATATGTTAAAATACCAATATAAATAAAATTCCCAAAAGTGACAGATACCCCATTTGGAAACGTCCCCAATGGGAAAAAAGGAGAAAACAAAATTGGAAGACAAGAAAAAATACATTAGAAACTTTAGTATAATAGCCCATATAGACCATGGAAAATCAACCCTAGCTGATAGACTAATAGAAATGACAGGAGTGCTTTCAAAACGTGAAATGGAAGCACAAGTTTTAGATAATATGGATATAGAAAAAGAACGTGGAATTACTATAAAATCTCAAGCAGTTAGAATGAAATATAAAGCAAAAGATGGAAATGAATATGAGCTTAATTTAATAGACACTCCAGGACATGTAGACTTTAACTATGAAGTATCAAGAAGTTTAGCAGCATGTGATGGAGCAATACTAGTGGTAGATAGTAGCCAAGGTGTAGAAGCACAAACATTAGCAAATGTATATTTAGCAATAGATAATAACCTAGAAATTCTGCCAGTAATAAACAAGGTAGATTTGCCAAATGCAAGACCAGATGAAGTAAAACAAGAAATAGAAGATATTATAGGTATACCTGCAATGGATGCACCATGTATTTCAGCAAAATCTGGGCTAAATGTAGATGAAGTATTAGAAAGAATAGTAACAGACCTACCAGCACCTACAGGAGGCAAAGAAGAAAAACTAAAATGCTTAATATTTGATTCAATATACAATGATTATAAAGGTGCAATAGCCTATGTTAGAGTAAAAGATGGAACAGTTAAAGTAGGAGATGAAATACTACTTATGGCTACAAATAAAACCTTTGTAGTAACAGAGGTAGGACATTTTGAACCAGGAAGCTATGAGCCATGTGAAATATTAGAAGCGGGAGAAGTAGGATACATAGCAGCAAGTATAAAAAGCCTATCAGATGTAAGAGTAGGTGATACAATAACATTAAAAAATGATAAGGCAAGCGAGCCTCTACCAGGATATAAAAAAGTAAACCCAATGGTATATTGTGGATCATACCCAATAGATGGAAGCGACTATGAAAACTTAAAAGTAGCCCTAGAAAAGTTAAAACTAAATGATGCAGCACTAGAATACGAGGCAGAAACTTCAAATGCACTAGGTTTTGGATTTAGATGTGGTTTCTTAGGATTACTTCACTTAGAAATAATAGAAGAAAGATTAGATAGAGAATTTGACCTAAGCTTAATTACAACATCACCATCAGTTATATATAAAGTATATAAAACAGATGGGACAATGATTGAACTATATAATCCATCAGACTTACCACCATCAAACGAAATATCATATATGGAAGAACCATTTGTAACAGCTGAAATTCTAACGCCAAAAGAATTTGTAGGAAATATAATGGAAATATGTCAAAGCAGACGAGGAATATATATAGATATGAAATACTTAGACGAAAACAGAGTAACATTAATATATGAATTACCACTAAATGAAATAATATATGACTTTTTTGATAATTTAAAATCACGAACAAAAGGATATGCATCATTTGACTACGAAATAAAAGACTATAGACGTTCAGAACTAGTAAAACTAGATATATGGGTAAATGGAGAAGGAGTAGATGCACTATCATTTATAGTACACAAAGATTCCGCATATGACAGAGGAAGAAAAATGATAGAAAAGCTAAAAACATGTATACCAAGACAATTATTCGCAATACCACTTCAAGCGGTAATAGGAGGAAAAATAATAGCAAGAGAAACAATATCAGCAATGAGAAAAGATGTACTTGCTAAATGTTATGGTGGAGATATAACAAGAAAGAAAAAATTACTAGAAAAGCAGAAAAAAGGTAAAAAGAAAATGCGTCAAATAGGAAATGTAGAAATACCACAAGAAGCTTTCTTAAGTGTATTAAAATTGGATGAAGAATAGTAAAAAATAGCATCCTTTAAAAAGGATGCTATTATTGATGTTTCAAAAATGTAGTAACAATATTCATAAGTAATGGTAGCAGTTTTTTTAGAATGAATTTGTTTATTACAGTTATGTAAGTAGCAAGATTAAGTATACTTCATAAATTAAAAGCGCCTTATAAATAAGGCGCTAAGTGAAAAACTACAATTTGTAAGTTTCCAATTTTTTCTTAATTCTTTTTATTTTTCTTTCAGTAATAGTATGCATATGCTCAAAATGAATGTAATTGCTGTAAAATACATCAGAAAAATTAGAGCGATATGTATTTTCTAAAAAAGAATTAAAGTAACAGTTACTGAAGTTGCAGGCACAGCAAGGTGCATTATATCCTGAACATAAAAGTTTAGAGCAAGTTTCTGCACTTTCAGCATAGCTAGCAGATTGCTTTTCTAAATCAGTTAGTTTGTTTAATAACTGCTGCGTATACCAATTTTTCAAAAATGTAATTACACCCATATGAAATACCTCCTTGAGTTTTGAAAAAGGTTAATTGAATACAATAAGTATATAATATAAATTGACATAAGTCAACAAATAATAATGAAAAAATGAAAAAAGGAGAAGAGATGAAAGAAAATAAGAAGAAAAAAATGAAAAATGAAAAATATAATCAAAAAGACTTTTTAAACACTCAAGAAAAAATGAGTGCAAAAGGGACAAATAAAGAAGAACTTTTGGTAAATCAAGACCAAGTAGAAGGAAGAAATTCAGTAATAGAACTATTAGAAGGTAACAGAGACATAAACAAAATATTTGTACAAGCAGGAGAAAAACATGGTTCAATTAATAAAATAATAGCAATGGCAAGAGAAAAAAAGATACTAATTTCAGAACTTAGCAAAGAAAAAATAAACCAAATGGCACAGACTGAAAACCATCAAGGAGTTATAGCAGTGGTGCCACCATTTAATTATTCGTCAGTAGAAGATATTTTATTTGAAGCAACTACTAGACAAGAAGAACCATTTATAGTAATATTAGATGGAATAGAAGATGTACACAATTTAGGTTCAATTATAAGAACAGCAGAAACAGCAGGAGTTCATGGAATTATAATACCAAAAAGAAGAGCAGCTTCAGTAAATGCAACTGTAAATAAAGTATCAGCAGGAGCAGTAGAACACATGAAAGTCGCAAGAGTAAACAACATAGTAGAAACAATGAAATACTTAAAAGAAAAAGGTTTATGGATATGTGGAACAGATATGGACACAAAAACATATTACTACAATCAAGAATTAAAAGGACCACTTGCAATAGTAATAGGAAGTGAAGGCTTTGGAATGAGTAGGTTAGTAAAAGAAAATTGTGATTTTCTAGTAAAAATTCCAATGAATGGAAAAATAACATCACTAAATGCTTCAGTATCAGCTGGAATAGTAATATATGAAGCAGTTAAACAACGAAATTAATATAGAAGTTAGAAATTGAAAGTTAGAAGTTGGAAAATATAGTAACTTTTTTAAAGAATTTACTAAAAAATTCGACTTCCAACCTCAAAATCTAACTTACAAAAGGGAGGAAAAAAACATGTATTATGGAAGAAAAAAAGGAATAATAATAGGAATAGTAGTAGCAATAGTTATAATTTTATTAGCAGCTATAAGTGCATTTGTAGTATTAAAAACAGACTTATTTAAATCAAATGAAACACTATTTTGGAAATATGCAGGGGCTGGGTTAGAAAGTTTTGAGCAAACACCTAATATACAATTAGAAGAAATAGAAAAACTAAAAATGCAAAGTCCATACGTAATTCAAGGAGAACTACAAATAGGAGCAGAAGAAACAGATTCTTCTCAAAATGTAAAATTAGTTATAAATGCAAAAAATGATAAGCCAAATGAATATTCACATGTAAACTCAAAAATTGAATATGCAAATGATACAATATTTGATTTAGACTATGTAAAAAATGATAATGTATATGCATTAAAATCAAATGAAATAGTTACAGCATATTTAGGTGTAAAAAATGAAAATCTAAAAGTACTATTTCAAAAATTAGGTGTACAAGAAACAACTAATATACCAGATGAAATTATACCAAATGACTATTCAGAAATATTAGAATTTTCAGAAATAGACTTAGAACATATAAAAGAAATATATGCAGAAGCAATAACAAAGCCTCTTACAAGTGAAAATTATAGCAAACAAACAAAAGCAATATTAGAAAAAGATGGTACAAGTTATGAAACAACATCATATAGGTTAGACATAAACAAAGAACAAATAGTAAGTATATTGCAAAACATACTAACTACATTAAAATCAGATAGTATAACATTAAACTTAATTATAGAAAAAATGAAATTATTAGGAATGACAGAAGATGAAATAACAATAGAAGATTTAACAGATGCAATAGATGAGGCTATTGAAGAACTAACACAAGAAGAATTTGAAGACATATCTTTTGTAGTATATAGTTACAAAGGTGAAACAATAGCAGCAGAAATAATAGTAAGAAATACAGGAAAAGCAACTATATATGCTGAGAAAAATAGCAAAAAAGTAATATATGAAAGTTATGAAGAAGAAAAAATAATAGTAGAATTAATAAATAATGTAACAACAACACAATCTAATATACAATTAAAAATGAACATAAATGATGAAACACAAGTAAATATAGACTTAATAAATACTGGCTCAGCAAGCCAAAAAAGTTTAAATACAACATGTGAAATATCAGTAATAAATGAAGAAAATGAAATAAAAGCCACATATAATCAAACAATGGAATTTTTAGAAGAATTAGAAGAAACAATAACATTAGATGAAACAAATAGTGTAGTATTAAATGATTACAATGCACAAGATTTAAAAGCACTAATAGAAGCAATAGTAACTAGAACTTCAGAAGTAATAGGACAAAAAATGCAGTTAATAGTGTCAAAAATTGCTCCAGATATTTATAAAAGGGCAAATGAAGCAAAACAAATGTATGATGAAGTTGCACGACAAGAGGAAGAACAATTAACAAATAATGAACAAAGGGCTAATGAACTTTTAAATCAATTATAGAAATATAAGCACTAGGAGATAGGTATAAAATATACTGTTGATGAATAAAGAACATAGCAGAAATAATAAAAGTAAAAATAACTTAAATAGTGAAATAAATAATCTCGAAAAACTCTTGACTAACATAAAATAAGAGACTATAATATTAGTTAGATAAATATAAAGACAAAAATGAGACAAAGTAAAATAAAGGTTACTTGAAAAGAGAGAGTTTGCCACCGGCTGAAAGCAAACTTAAAGCAAACATATTTGAAAAACTACCTCAAATGTTTCTAGAAAAACTAGACGTATTACTTGCGTTAAAAGTACAAATAAAGTTAAAAATTAGGATGGAACCGTGTAATATATAAAAGCACTCCTATGCACAAAAAGCATAGTGGGTGTTTTTTATATATTATAAGACTCAAAGTGCGGTTAAAAAATTCTAAAATAAAAATGAATAGTGAAGAGTGAATAATTAATAATGAATCGTACATGCTTCACATGAAGGAGGAAAAAGAAATGTTTAAAATTAAATTAGAAGGCGGAAAAACAATGGAAGTAGAAGAAAGTATGTATTGGCATACAACAGCCCATATATTAGCCCAAGCAGTAAAAAGACTATTCCCAAACTACAAATTAACAATAGGACCAGCTATTGAAAATGGATTTTACTATGATTTTGATGTAGAAAAACCATTTACAGAAGAAGATATACAAAAATTAGAAGAAGAAATGAAAAAAATAATAAAAGAAGACTTAAAAATAGAAAGATTTGAACTTCCAAGACAAGAAGCAATAAAACTAATGAGTGATAAAGATGAACCATACAAAGTAGAACTAATAAAAGAACTACCAGAAGGAGAAACAATATCTTTCTATAAACAAGGTGAATTTGTAGAACTTTGCCGTGGTCCACACCTTCCAAGCACAGGAAAAGTAAAAGCAATAAAATTAACAATGGTGTCATCTGCATATTGGAAAGGAGATGCCAAAAACAAATCTCTTCAAAGAATATATGGAATATCATTTACAAAGGCAAGTGAACTAGAAGAATATTTAACAAAACTAGAAGAAGCAAAACAAAGAGACCATAGAAAACTAGGAAAAGAACTAGGAATATTCATGACACATGACTTAGTAGGGAAAGGTTTACCAATGTACTTACCAAATGGATATATTATATGGGAACTATTAGAAAATTATATAAAAGGAAAAGAAAAAAAGTTAGGTTATAAACATGTATTAACACCACCACTAGCAACTGTAGATTTATACAAAACATCAGGACACTGGGACCACTACAAAGATGGAATGTTTCCTAAGATGGAAGTAGAAGGAGAAGAATTTGTACTACGTCCAATGAATTGTCCACACCATATGATGATATATGCAAACTCTATACATTCTTATAGAGATTTACCAATAAGAATAGGAGAAATAGCAAGAGACTGTAGATTTGAAGCAAGTGGAACATTAAAAGGAATAGAAAGAGTAAGAACATTTTGCCAAAATGATGCCCATCTTTTTGTAACACCAGAGCAAATAGAAGAAGAATTTAAAACAGTAGTAAATTTAATACTAGAAGCATATAAAGACTTAAACATTACAAACTACCATTTTGAACTATCACTAAGAGATCCAGAAGATAAAGTAAAATATCATCCAGATGATGAAATGTGGAATAACGCAGAAAATAAATTGAGAAAAGTATTAGATGACATAGGAATTCCATATGTAGAAAAAATAGGGGAAGCGGCATTTTATGGACCAAAATTAGATGTTCAAGTAAAACCAGCAGTAGGAAATGAATATACATTATCTACTTGCCAACTAGACTTCTGTTTACCAGCAAAATTTAACTTAGCCTATATAGATAAAGATGGAGAAAAGAAAATGCCAGTAGTACTTCATAGAGCAGTTTTTGGAAGTATAGATAGATTTATAGCATACTATCTAGAAGAAACAAAAGGAGCTTTACCAACATGGCTTGCACCAATTCAGGCAAAAATACTTCCAATTACAGATAAACAACTAGATTATGCAAAAGAAGTATATAATAAAATGCTAGAAAGAGGAATAAGAGTAGAATTAGATAGTAGACAAGAAAAACTAGGATATAAAATACGTGAAGCACAAATGGGAAAAATACCATATATATTAGTAATAGGAGATAAAGAAATAGAAGCAAATGCAGTTGGAGTAAGAGCAAGAAGTCAAGGAGATATAGGGCAATTATCAGTAGAAGATTTTATAATACGTATAGAAAATGAAATTGAAAATTATGAATTCTAAATTTGTAACAAAATAAATATGTAGGTAATAGTTTTTAGCAGTAGAACTTAAACAATATTTAAAAAATATGTAAACTATATAAAAAGACTTGAAAAAGTTACAAAATTATGATATTATAGTATAACAGTAAATATAAGGAGGAATTTTTATGCATTTTGAAACAATTGAGCATCGGAGAGTAACAATTAAACAGTCTATGCAAAGAGGAGAAAGAAAAAGTAAAATTGAAGAATATCTCCGACAGTGCTTAGTAGAAAGCTATAGGGTTATGGAAAAAGATAAAATAAGCTTTCATAATAACATTGCTGATGAATTATATTTAGACATTTATAATGAAAGTGATAAATTCATTGGAATAGTTAAAATCACTTTAAGCAATGATGAAAAAGTTGGATATCTTGAAATTTCAATTCCAAATCCTGAGTGGAGCTTACGCTATGGAACAGAAGCATTGCATCAGGTAATTAAGAGGTGCAAAGAAACATCATTAACAACATTAATTTTAAATGAAAACAATGTTATAGTGACACGGTATAAAGCACAACGGCCCAATGTAGTCCCAAAAGAAAATAATGAAGTGGACTTTAAGGAAGTTTAAGTAAAAATGTATAAAAACAAAATGCTACTTTGAAATTTAAAGTAGCATTTTTATAATGCAGTAAAATATATTAGTTTAAACTATAAATTATAGTGTTATACAACTTCATCAAGCAATTTAAATAAAATACTTTTAGCAGTATAAGAAGGTATCTATTTTGAGATTAAACTGTAAAAAAATAGTAGTATTAATCATAAAGACAAACCTGCATTATTCTTAAAATTCTATTTTTTTTACAAATATACTTGAAAAATATTAAAAATATATATAAAATATTTTAAGTATAAAACAAAAGAAAAAAGGGGGAAAATATGGAACCAATAATCAGTTTTACAAATCCATTTTCAATATTAACAGCTACAGTAATAATAATACTAGTACTATTATTAGGGAAAGAAACAAAGAAAAGTATATTTCCAGCAATAATGTTAGGAGTTTTTACAATAATAATAGTTTGCCACACAGTAGAATTCAATATGTTAACAAAAGAACTAATAGAAATACAATCAAAAGTAGCATTTTCAATTTCAATGGACTTTATATTTATATTCTTATCATTTGCAACATATTTATGGATAGATGAACTAGAAAGAAGAAAAAAGAAAACAAAAAGTATAGATAACAGCTTAAATTGGTTATGGTCTAAAATCTAAAATAAAAAAATAGGAGGAATGGAAATGACAGGAAAGCACGCAGCAAGTAGAAGTAGTAGAAAAGAAACAAACACAAGAAAAATAAAACAAAATAGACCAAAAAGAAAAAATAAAAAAGGAAGAGCATTAAAGACAATAGGAATACTACTACTTATATTAGTAATTATAATAGCAGGTATAGCAGTAGGAGGATATTCATATATAGTTAGTAAATTAAATAAGATGCAACAAGTACAAATAAATGTAGATGAATTAGATGTAAACAAAGAAATAAAAGGCTACAGAAATATAGCACTATTTGGTGTAGATAGTAGAGATAGTGACTTAGGAAAAGGAAACAGAAGCGATTGTATAATAATAGCAAGCATAAATGAAAAAACAAAAGATGTAAGACTATTATCAGTATACCGTGATACATATGTACAAATAGAAGGACATGGACTAGATAAAATAACACATGCATATTCTTATGGAGAAGCACCACTTGCAATAAAAACGTTAAATACGAATTTAGATTTGAATATAACAGAATTTGCAACAGTAAACTTTGACTTAGTAGCAGAAGCGGTAGATGCGTTAGGTGGAGTGGAAATAACAATTGAGCAATCAGAACTTAAATATATAAATGAGTATATAAAAGGTACATCAGAAAACACAGGAATAGAATCCTCAAATATAACTAAAGCAGGTAAGCAAACACTAGATGGTGTACAAGCAGTAGCATATTCAAGAATAAGATACACAGCAGGAGGAGACTATAAAAGAACAGAACGTATGAGAGATGTATTAGAAGCAATGCTAAAAAAATTAAAAACAAAAAGTATTAGTGAAATAAATAGCTTAATGGACAAAATTCTTCCAAAAGTATATACAAATATATCATCATCAAGTATAATAGCAATGATACCAGACTTATTAAAATATAATGTAACCCAAAGCATAGGGTGGCCATATAAAACTCAAGGAATAACATTAGACAGATGGTATGGAGTACCAGTAACATTAGAAAGTAATGTAAAACAATTACACAAAGAATTATTTGATGAAGAAAATTATGAAGTGCCACAAGATATAAAAGAAATAAGTAATAAAATAATAAATAAAACAGGTTATAAAGAATAAATAAAAATCAAGAAACAGCTGAATTGGTAGAAAATACCAATTCAGCTGTTTCTTATGTAAAATAAATAATAGTAAGAACGAAAAAACGACAATAAAAACTATTTTTTTCTTGACTATTATGTTTTCTTAGTATAAAATAACAAGGAAACTAATAAATGGAAAAAGATATTTATAAGTTAAAATCTATAAAGGAGGATTAGTAATGAATGTAAAAATAGACAATCAAGAAGTTGTACAAGAAAATATAACATCAATTACTAACAAAATAGAGAAAAATGAAAATACTAAAGAGAAAATATATAAAATTTTAAAAAGAACAATAGATATATTAGCTAGCATAGCTGGAATTATATTATTATTACCAATTACAATTACAATATGGATAGCCAATATAATTATTAAAGATAATGGACCAATATTTTTTTAACAAGAAAGAATAGGAAAAGATGGTCAGTTTTTTAAATTTTATAAATATAGGTCGATGGTAGTAGATGCAGATGATAAATTAAGCAAATATTTAGCAGAGAATGAAGAAGCAAGAATAGAATATAAGAAATATAAAAAACTAAAAAACGACCCAAGAATAACAATAATAGGCAAATTTATAAGAAAATCAAGTATAGATGAATTTCCACAATTTATAAATGTACTAAAAGGCGAGATGAGCTTAGTAGGACCAAGACCATATTTACCAAGAGAAATAGAAGATATGGGAGAAAGTTTTGAAGAAATAGTAAAGGTAAAACCAGGTTTAACAGGTTTGTGGCAAGTAAATGGAAGAAGTGAAACAACTTTTGAAGATAGACTAAGAATTGACAAAGAATATGTACAAAAAAGAGGAATGAAATTAGATATAAAAATTTTTATATGGACAATTGGGAAAGTATTTGTGAAAGAAGGAGCTAAATAGATATGCAAAACAACAATATATGTACACTAATAATGGCAGGAGGAAGAGGCACTAGGTTCTGGCCAAAATCAACTGAAGAAAAGCCAAAGCAATTTCTAAATCTATTAGGAGAAAAAACAATGTTACAACTAACAGTTGAACGTTCATTAGAAATTACTCCTATAGAAAGAATATTTATAGTAACAGGTGAAAATTATAAAAAAATAGTAAAAGAGCAACTTCCAAATTTACCAGAAAAAAACATAATAATAGAACCTATACGGAAGAAATACAGCACCATGTATACTACTAGCATCATTATATATAAAGCAAATATATGAAGATACAAATATAGTAGTATTGCCATCTGACCACATGATAAAAGATATAGATAATTTTACACAAGTAATAAATAAAGCGAATAGCTACATAAGAAACGAAAATAAGAATTCTATAGTAACAATAGGAATTACACCAACAAGACCAGAAACAGGCTATGGATATATAAAATATGAAGATAAAAAATATAAAGAAATAGTAAAAGTGGAAAGTTTTGTAGAAAAGCCTAATATAGAAAAAGCAAAACAATATTTAAAAGAAGAAAAATATCTATGGAATGCAGGAATGTTCATTTTTAATGTAGACTATATGCTAAAAGAATTAGAAACAAATTACGAACAAGCATATAAAATATTATCAAGTTTACCACAAATTACTGATGTCAACTATGAAACAAAATTAAGAGAAAAATATAAAGAATGTGAAGCAATATCAATAGACTATGCAGTAATGGAAAAAAGCAAAAACATATATGTTATACCAAGTGAACTAGGTTGGGATGACATAGGTACATGGAAATGCTTAGAAAGGTATATAGAGCAAGATGATAACGGAAACGTAGCAGTAGGAAATACATATACAGAAGATTCAAAAAACAACATTATATATGCAGAAAATAAAAAAATAATTCTATTAGGAGTAGAAGATTTATTTTGCATAGATTCAAATGGTGTACTAATAATAGGAAAAAAAGATAAATTAGAAGAAGCACATAATTACAAAAATATTGTGTAAAGGTGGAATAAAATGAAAATTGCAATAGTTCATGATTGGCTAACAAATATGGGAGGAGCAGAACAAGTAGTAATAAATTTTAAAGAAGTTTATAAAGAAGCGCCAATATATACTACTTTTTATAATCCAAATAAGTTAGATGATAAACTAAAAAATATAGAAGTAAAAACAAGTCATTTGCAAAAAAAGAAAATGGTAGAAAATCATAAAAAATATTTCCCATTAATGCCAATAGCATTTGAGAAATTTGATTTAAATGAATATGATGTTGTTATAAGTAGTAGTAGTTCATGTGCAAAAGGAGTACTAACAAAACCAGGAAGTATTCACATATGTTACTGCCATACACCAATGCGTTATGCATGGGAAAAGAGAGATGAATATACTCAAGGTATGGGAAAACTAAAAAAGAAATTAGTAGAAATACTATGCCATTATATGAGAATATGGGATGTGTCTTCAAGTAATAGAGTTGATTACTTCATAGCAAATAGCACAGAAGTACAAAAAAGAATAAAAAAACATTACAAAAGAGATTCAATTGTTATAAATCCACCAGTAAGATGTAATATGTTTAATATATCAGAAACAGATGGAGACTATTATTTAGTACTATCACGATTAGTAGGATATAAAAGGTTCGACTTAGCAGTACAAGCATGTAGTGAGTTGGGCAAAAAATTAGTAGTAATAGGAGAAGGACCAGAAAGAGAAAAATTAGAAAAACTAGCAAATGAAAATGTAACATTTTTAGGAAGACAGCCAGATGAAGTTGTAAAAAAATACATGTCAGAATGTAAAGCACTACTATTTCCAGGAGAAGAAGACTTTGGAATAGTACCAGTAGAAGCACAAAGTTGTGGTAGGCCAGTAATAGCATATGGAAAAGGTGGAGTACTAGATTCTGTGATAGATGGAAAAACAGGAATATTCTTTAAAGAACAAACAGTGGATTCAGTTAAAAGAGCAATAGAGAAGTTTGAAACAATGAAGTTTGATAAAGAAGAAATAAGGAAGCATGCTTTAAAATTTGATGAAAATGTATTTCAAGAGAAAATTAGGAAATTTGTAGAAGAAAAAGTAGAGGAAAACAAATAGAAATGGAAAAGCAAACAATATACATTAATGGTAGATTTTTAACTCAAAAAATTACAGGAGTTCAAAGATATGCAATAGAAGTAGTAAAACAATTAGACAAAGAAGAAAATATAAATTTTGTAATTTTATGCCCAAATGAGAAATTAGAAAATAAATTAGAATTAGAAAATATAAAAATTAAAAACATTGGAAAACTAAAAGGACAAGCTTGGGAACAGATATCATTACCATTATACATTATAAAAAGTGGCAAAAAAAAGCTACTAAATTTATGCAATTTAGCACCTATATTATATCCTGGTTATATAACGATACATGATATAGGTTTTAAAACGCATGGAGAACATTTAGACTGGAAATTTAGAGAATGGTATAAAATTGTAACAAAGTTAAATATAAAAAGATACAAACACATATTTACAGTAAGTAATTTTTCAAAAAATGAAATTGTAGAAAATTATAAAATAAAGCCAGAGAAAATAACAGTTACATATAATTCAGCTGAACACTTAAAAAATGTAAAACCAGATCAAAGTATACTAAAAAAACTTAATTTAGAGGGACAAGAATTTTATTTCTCATTAGGAAGTAAAAGCCCACATAAAAACCATAAATATATAGAAGAACTGGCTAAAAATAATACAGATAAAATATTTGTAGTAACAGGAAATAATAATAAAATATTTAAAGAAGATTCAGAAAATAATATAGCAAATATGATATATACAGGTTACTTAACTGATGAAGAAATAGTAATGTTATATAAAACTTGTGAAGCATTCATATTTCCATCATTATATGAAGGGTTTGGAATACCACCATTAGAGGCAATGACAGTGGGTTGCAAAAATATTGTTGTTTCAAATATACCTGTACTTAAAGAAATTTATGTAGATAGTGTGAATTATGTCGATATAAAAAACTCAAATTTTATTAAAATATTAGAAATAGAAAAAAAAGATGTTAATAAGACAATTGAAAAATACATATGGAAAAATACATCGGAATTATTGAAAAATGAAATATGTTAAGGAAGGAGAAAATATGACAAGTTATATATTAATAGATTCAGTTATTTTCATATTATCAAATATAATATTGGGAATATATGTATTTAAGAATAAAAAGTTGGAATTAAAAGAAAAAATAGCATATACTATATTTTTTATAATATTAAATTCGTCATTTAATATTATGCTAAAGCCAGTTCATGATTATAATAAAGTAATACCTAGAACATTTATATATAGGCAAAAGTTAATATGGAAATTTTCGATATTAGATATTATATGTGTAGTTTATATTTTGATAAATATTAAATTTTTATTAAAGAATATAAG
>CATNCV010000014.1 GCA_950096965.1 uncultured Clostridiaceae bacterium
AGTGAAGAATATTTAAATAATTTATTAGAAAGTAAAGGGATAACAGTAAATGAAAATGAAGTAATAGTAGATAACTATAACTTTAAAATAGATAGAGAAAAATTAACAATAACAGAAATTTTAGGTGAAACTGAAATAAAAATAACATCAGAAGTACAAGAATACTTAGGAAAAAATGCTAATAATAAATATGAAGCAAGTATATTATTAAAAATAGAAAGTAATAGTAGTTTACAAAAAGTAACCATACAAAATCCAGATGGAACAATATTGGAAATTGAAACAGATAAATTGAAATTAGATAAAGATATAACAGTAGAATTTGATAAACAATATATTGTTACTGCTATTACAAAAGACGGAAAAACACAGACAGGAAAAATAATAGAAAGAACAGAAGAAATAATAAAAACAGCAGAAGAATTGGCAGAATTTAGAGATAAAGTAAATACTCCATTAACATATGAAGGGAAAATAGTTAAGCTAGGAAGAGATATAGATTTATCAAGCATATGTGGAGAAAATGTAAATGGAGAAGAAATAAGTTGGGAACCAATAGGAAGTAATAGAGCATTTAAAGGAACATTTGATGGAAACAATTATACTATTTCTAATATTTATATTAAATCTAATAAAAGCAACCAAGGACTATTTGGAGCAATTGCCAACGCTACAATCAAAAATATAATAATAGATAATAGTGTAATTGAAGGTACTAATAATGTAGGAGTAATAAGCCGTAATTCTGCAAACGCAATTATAGAGAATATTCATACAACTAAAAATAACATAATAAAAGCAACTTCTACTAATGGTGTAGCATATGTAGGTGGAATTATTGGAAATGCAACTGGAATACAAATATCAAAGGTATCAAATTATGCAACAGTAATAGGAAATGGAGCTTATATAGGAGGAATAGTGGGGGCAGCTCACAAAGATAGCCACATAAGTGAAAGTTATAATGCAGGTAATGTAAAGGCTTATGAGAATAAATCAAATATATTTTCAATAGGAGGAATTATTGGAACTAATGCATGGAATGTAGAAATTATAAATTGCTACAATATAGGTACAATAGAGGGATATAATGCTATAGGTGGAATTTCTGGAAGTGCCCATGCTTACCCAATGCTAACAATTACTAATTGTTATAATATTGGAACAATTAAAGGAAGTAAAAATGTTGGAGAGTTAGTAGGTGAGCGTAACAGTAATTCTTATAGAACTATTAATAATTCTTATACAAAATCTCAGCCAATAACATCAACTAATTTAGGAAATGCATATTCAAATGACGTTAAAAATACAGATGGAACATGGAAATATAATAATGGATATCCAATATTAAAATGGCAAGTAATTGAAGAATAAAAAATATAAAAATAGGTAAGAACACTTGCCTATTTTTATTAGTATAAACTATTGAAAAAATGTAAGGTTTATGATATAAAATAACTATACGGAAATAAAGGATTAAAGCAATAATAAAAATTAAGAAGGTAATAAATTGAAAAATATAAAAGATTATAATTTAGAAGAACTAAAAGAAGAACTAAAAGCCTTAGGGGAAAAGCCATTTAGAGCAGAGCAAATTTTTAAATGGTTATATATAGATAAAGTAAAAGAATTTGATGAAATGACAAACCTTTCTTTAGAACTAAGAGAAAAATTAAAAGAAAATTACACTATGTGTAATTATAATATAATAACAAAACAAGAATCATCAGATGGCACAAAAAAATACTTATTTGATGTATTAGATGGAAACGCAATAGAAACAGTATTAATGCAATATCACCATGGAAAAACAATATGTGTATCTTGCCAAATAGGTTGTAAAATGGGATGTAAATTTTGTGCGTCAACAGGAATAAAATTTGTAAGAAGTTTAACATCAGGCGAAATAGTAGAACAAATACTAGCAGTAGAACAAGATATCGGAGATAAAATATCAAACATAGTATTTATGGGAATAGGTGAGCCTCTAGATAACTATGAAAATGTAATAAAAGCAATAAGAACTATAAATAATCCAAAAGGTTTAAATATAGGAGCTAGGCACATAAGTGTATCAACAAGTGGGCTAGTACCACGTATATATGACTTAGCAAAAGAAAACATACAATGTACATTATCAATTTCGCTACATGCAACAAATAATGAAAAAAGAAGTAGCATGATGCCAGTAAACAATAGATATAATATAGAAGAACTAATAAAAGCATGTAAAGATTATATAAAAATTACAAACAGAAGAATTTCATTTGAATATGCACTAGCAAAAGACAATAATGATAATTTAGAAGATGCAAAAGAACTAGTAAAATTATTAAAAGGAATGTTATGCCATGTAAACTTAATACCAATAAACAAAATAGAAAATGGCAAATTTTCAAAAAGTTCAAATGAAAATATAATGAAATTTAGAGACTACTTAAATGACCACGGAATAGTAGCAACAATAAGAAGAGAGCTAGGCTCAGACATAGACGCAGCATGTGGACAATTAAGAAGGAAAAATTTGAATAATTAATGAAAATAATCAATGTAGGGGTAGGCATTGTGTCTACCCGAAAGAATACATTATAATTAGGCACAGACGAGCTCTGTCCCTACATATTAATTACAAAAAAATTAAATAGAGTCTAAATATAGGAGGAATAAATGGAAGCTTTTGCAAAAACTGACATAGGAAAGGCAAGAGACATGAATCAAGACTACTACTATATATCACCTGAACAAAGCCTGATAAACTTGTACATATTAGCAGATGGAATGGGTGGTTATACAGGAGGAGAAATTGCAAGTAAACTTGCAACAATATCAGCTAAAAACTATATAGAAAGTAATTTTGAAGAAACTCTAACAGAAAAAGAAGAAATAGTAAAATTAATAAAAAATAGTATGGAATATGCAAATATGGTAGTATACGAAAAATCCAAAGAAGATAAAGAATTAGAAGGTATGGGTACTACTTTAGAAGTATGTTTAATATATAATAATATAGTATATATAGGACATATAGGAGATAGTAGAATATATATACAAAGAGAAGAAAAATTAAAAAAACTAACTATAGACCATAGCTATGTAGAAAAACTAGTAAAAGATGGTACAATAACAAAAGAAGAAGCAATAAATCATCCAAAGAAAAATATGTTAACAAAAGCCTTAGGCTGTATGGCTTTTGTAGAAGTAGATGTAACCGAAGTAGATTTGCACAAAGATGATATAATACTTATTTGTTCAGATGGACTAACAAATATGGTAGAAGAAGAAACAATAAATAATGTAATAAAAGAAGATTATAAATCAGCACCAGAAAAACTAATAGAACTTGCAAATAATAATGGTGGATATGACAATATTACTGCATTAGTAATAAGACAATAATACTAAAATATGCCAAAGGGGAGAATGTAATGGATTTAGTAGGTAAGCTTATAGCAAACAGATACGAAATAATTGAAAAAATAGGAAAAGGGCGGAATGGCAACAGTATATAAAGCAAAATGTCATGTATTAAACCGCTATGTAGCTGTTAAAGTATTAAAAGATGAATACACAACAGATGCAGAATTTATAAGAAGATTTAATGCAGAAGCACAAGCAGCTGCAGCACTTGCCCATGCTAATATAGTTTCTATATATGATGTAGGACATGAAGATAATGTATATTATATAGTAATGGAACTAATACAAGGAAAAACGTTAAAACAAATAATAAATGAAGATGGAAGCCTGCCTTGGAAATGGTCTGTAAATATAGCTATACAAATAGCATCAGCACTAGAAGCAGCACATAGAAATAATATAGTACATAGAGATATAAAACCACACAATATAATAATTACAGAAGAAGGACTTGCAAAAGTTACAGATTTTGGTATAGCAAAAGCAGTATCAAATTCTACAATAACAGCATTTGGAACAACAATAGGTTCAGTTCATTACTTCTCACCAGAACATGCAAAAGGAGGATTTACAGATGCAAAATCAGACCTATACTCATTAGGAGTAGTAATGTATGAAATGCTAACAGGTAGAGTACCATTTGATGCAGACACCCCAGTTTCAATAGCACTAAAACATATGCAGGAAAAACCAGTAGAGCCAATAAAGCTAAACCCATCTATTCCATTTGCAGTAAACCAAATAATAATGAAAGCAATGCAAAAAGACCCAAGCTTAAGGTACACATCAGCAACAGAAATGATAAAAGACTTAAGTGTAGCACTAAAAAGACCAGAAGGTAATTTTGTAGAAGAAGTAGATGTTACAGCACGTACACAAGTTATACAAACAGTACATGAAGAAAGCCATAGCAAAAATGAAAGTAAGAAGAAAAAAGGAAAAATAAAAAGATATTTTGAAAAACACCCAAAAGCAAAAATACCAATAATAATAATTTCATGTATAATACTATTTTTTGTAACAATATTTGCAACAAAAGCACTTATGGATATTGGTACAGTAAAAGATGTACCAATACCAGAACTAGTAGGGAAAACAGAAGAAGAAATAAAAGAACTATTCAAAAATACAAAATTTACTTATGAAATAACAGGTGAAGAGTATAATGGAGAGATAGAAGAAGGAAAGGTCATAACCCAAAATCCAAAATACAGAAAAAATTATACAATTAAAGAAAATTCAAAATTTGAAATAGTAATAAGTAAAGGCAAAAAAATAGTAATTATGCCAAAAGTAGAAGGCGAAAAAATAGAAGAAGCAAGAAGAATGATTGAAAGTTTAGAAGCAAACTTAAATATAGAAGTAGTCGAAGAAGAAAGCACAAAAGTTGAACCAGGAATAGTGCTAAAACAAAGCATAGAGAAGGATAAAGAAGTAGAAGCAGGAACAACTATAACACTTACAGTAAGCAAAGCAAAAGAACAAGTATCTGTACCATATGTAATAGGAAAAGCAGAAGAAACAGCTAAAAAAGAGTTAACAGACGAAAAATTAAAAGTAGAAGTAGTATATGAAGAAGACACTAGCAAAGACACTGGAATAGTACTAAAACAAAGTATAGATGTAGGAAAAGCAGTAGATGAAGGAACTTTGGTTACAATAACGGTAAACAAAATAGCAGAAGTAAAATCTGGAACAGTCACAGTAAATGTAAAATCTATAACAAATTATAAACCAGAAAAAGATGAAGAAGGAAACGAAATAGAACCAAAAGACATAAAACTAAAAGTAACAGTAACCTCACAAGGAACAACAGAAACAGCATACGAACAAAGTGTAAAACCAACAAACGAAGCAGTAGCAGTAAAAATATCAGGAAAAGGAACAGTAACAATAAAAGTATATATAGATGGAGTACTTGGAGGAAGAGAATATCAATTAAACCTAAACAATAGCACAACATTAACAGTAGAATAATAATCAAAAAGTGTGAAAAGAAAAATTTTCTTTTCACACTTTTTGATTTACATTACTTCGTCAAACTCTTCTTTTATTGCCATAAATTTTTCACGTGCATCATTAACACATAAAGAGAATATTTTTAAAGAAGGTATGAACAAAACTAAGCAAATAAATCCAATTGTTTCAAAAAATACAAAGAATCCCCATAAAAAACAAATGGCAATAGTCAAAAATGCAAAAGACCATACTAAAGCGATTAATCCATTTAATCTTAGTAACTGGGCGTTATCAGACTTATCAATTTTCTTTTTATCCACGTCAACAAAATAGTCATAAGCCACTTGGGTAATAGGTAGCCAAAAAATGAAAATAAAAATTGCAGCTATTACTAATATTGTACCTATCAAAACGTTATTTAAAATTGGAATAAGCCAAAATGCACTAACGCAAAGAGCAAAAAGAAAAAATGATAGAGCAAGCCAAAGGTTACCTCTTGTTTTCCGTAATTTGTCTGAAACTGACATAATAATGTCTCCTTTCATAATAAAAATAAACACTAAAGTTACATAAATAGTATATAATAAATTAAGTAAAAAGTCAATAAAATGTGACTTGTTTTTTTTGTAAAAATATTATATAGTACTAATAGAGCAAATAAAATTAAGAAGGAGAATTATGCAAGGGTTAATAATAGGAAATATATCTAATTTATATAAAATAAAATGTGAAAATGGAATATATGAAGCGGTAGCAAGGGGAAAGTTTAAAAAAGAAGATGAACTTTCGCCTGTTGTAGGAGATAGGGTAGAAATAGAAGTAATAGATGAAAAAAATGCAGTTATAAGCAAAATATGTGATAGAAAAACATATATAAAAAGACCTAAAATTGCAAATATAACTCAAATAGTATTTGTAATTTCAACAAAAAATCCGAAGCCAGACTTATTAATGCTAGATAAACAAATTTGCTATGTAGAAAGTTTAAATATAAAACCAATTATAGTACTAAATAAAATAGATTTATCAGATATTTATAAAGATATTGAAGAAGTATATAAAAAGGTTCGGATACAAAGTAATATTAACAAATGC
Organism: uncultured Clostridiaceae bacterium; assembly: GCA_950096965.1. GTDB lineage: Bacteria > Bacillota > Clostridia > TANB77 > CAG-508 > UMGS1663. Next base: position 6,472 of record CATNCV010000014.1, read on the forward strand.
AACAAATAAAATAGGAATAGAAGAATTAAGAAAAGAGCTAAAAGGAAGAATAAGTGCTTTTTCTGGAAATTCGGGAGTAGGAAAATCTACGATAATAAATGCATTATTTAATGAAGAAATAACAAAAGAAGGAGAAATAAGTGCAAAGAATAAAAAAGGAAAAAATACAACAACAGATATAAAAATATATGAACTAGGAGAAAATACATATATAGCAGATACTCCAGGATTTTCAAGTTTTGAAATTACAGAAATAGAAAGTAACGACTTAGATAAATACTTTATAGACTTTAAAGAACATATAAAGGATTGCGAATTTGTAGGTTGCACACATATAAAAGAAGAAAAATGTGGAATAAAAAACGCTATTGAAAATGGAGAAATAGAAAGCAAAAGATATGAAAGATTTTGCAAAATATATAATGAATTAAAAGAAAAGGAGGCACGAAGATGGTAGAAATAAGCACATCACTATTAAGCACAAACGAGGAAGAAATTATAAAAATAATTTATGATTTGGAAGTTGCCAAAACAGACTATTTCCATATAGATGTAATGGATGGAAAATTTGTAGAAAATGATACTTTGGAAAAAATGAGAAAATACACAGAAAGTATAAAAACTGTGAGTAATGTGCCTATAGAAGTTCATCTAATGGTAAATAATGTAGAAGAATATGTAAAAGACTACATAGACTTAGAAGTAAGCAGTATAACATTTCAAATAGAAGCGTGCAAAAATGAAATGGAAGTATTAAAGCAAATATCATATATAAAACAAAATAATTGCAAAGTAGGAATAGCAATTAGCCCAAAAACTGATATAGAAAAAGTATATGAATATCTACCATATATTCATAAAGTAATTGTAATGACAGTAGAGCCAGGAAAAGGGGGGCAAGAACTAATACCAGAGACAATACAAAAAATAGAAGCCTTAAATAAATTTATATATGAAAATAGTTATGAAGTAGACATAGAAGTAGATGGAGGAATAAACGAAAAGACCGCAAAAGAAGTAATAAATGCAGGAGCAAATATACTAGTGGCAGGAAGTTATATAACAAATTCTAAAGACTATGTAAATGCAATAAAAATTTTAAAACAAAAAATATAGAAATTAAGAAAAGAGATTGCAAAAAAAAGTAAGTCAAAAGGTAAGTCAAAAGGGACGGAGGAAATTGACGCACTTTATCTTTTAAAGGTGTGTCAATTTCCCCCGTCCCTTTTGACTTATTTTTTTTTAATATTTAATTCTATTCTTTTATTTCTTGGTCAACTTCTTTTATTTCAATTTCTTTTCTATATACTACATTTACAAATAATGTACCAATTCCAAAAAGTGCTATTAAGAAACCAAATATTCCACCAATATATGGCATTTGACTAATAGCCCATATTGCTAATGTAGAAATTAAAGTTGCTAAAACGAATTTTAATTTTCCATCCCATTTTGCAAACTTTGTAAATAATGCTCCAAAGTAGATACTTGCAAAGGCAGTTCCAGACATACATATTGCTATAAATAAGAATATAGCTGACACTGAAACTAAGCTAGCAACACTGCTAAATACAAGAAGTATTAAAGCAAATATTATAACAAGTGGTGATACAATACCAATACCTAAAGAAACAAAAGCCTTTTTGATATTCATATTTGAAACTCTATCCACAAACTTAGGAGCTAACCATAAAGCAAGTAAAATAACTACAAATGTATATACTAAACTATTAATTGAATCAAAAATATAGTCAAATACTTTTTCAGCTATGCTTTCTTCATAAATAACTTCTTCATTATATTTTATTTGCCCACCAACTATGCCTTCGGCAATATCAAGTTTAGTAGTACTAGAGTATTCTAAGTTACCACCAATTAAATTTCCATTGTCAGAAGGGATATTATATGTAGCAGCATTAATATGAGCATCTCTTCTAACAAGACCATTTATGGTTATTGTATTAGCACTAGCATTTAAATCTCTACCTATATAACCATTAGCATTTAAAGTAAATTTATTAGCAAATGAATATACATCACAAACATAACCACTAATATTAACCTCGCTAGCTACAACAAATAAACTACTATAAATATAAGCACTTTCCTCAAAAGTTACTTTATTTGCACAAATAAATAAATTACCAGCAACTTCTCCAGTTACAACAACTTCATTTGCAAAAGCATAAACATTACCATCAACTAATTGATTAATTTCAAGGTTATCAGAAGCAAGATATAAATCATTATATACTATTTCAGGTTCAGAAGTTGTACCTTCATTAGGAACTTCTTCGTTAGTATGTTCTGTATCATTAGGAACATTTTCTGAAATAGGCATTATGTCAGTATCATTACTTGATGTTCTAGGCTCGACAGTTGCTAGACTAAAACTAGAAACTAAAATAAATAAAGTAACTAGTATAAATAAAAATTTACATTTCCTTTTAAACATTTTATCCTCCTTATATTTTTAATACAATAAATATATAACTTTATTAGACAAAAGTCAATAAAAGAAATATGCAAAATGGTATAGAAGCATAAGTTACAGCTAATTTTTTCACAGCATAGGGGCTAAATTGGTAAGGAATACCTCTTTACGAATACCTAATTTCGCACTTATGCAATTTTAATATTGATACAAATTTTAAATATATGTTTATGCTGTAATTAGCTAAATTCTAATGGCTATTCTTATTGGATATAAGCCATTACATTAAAAACAAAAATATTATAAAATTATGAATTGCAATAGAACATTTTTCATCAAATATTAATTTAAAAAACAACTTTACTAATACCAACAAATATTAATAAAATTCCAGAAACTATACCCCATATATTTTCAGGAATATTAGAAATATCCTTAATTTTTTTCCCTAAGTACCCACCCAAAGAAAGGAAAAACAATTGGAAAGAAGCAACCAAAATAGGGAATAGAAATGGATTTAACCCCATTATACTACTACCAATACCAATTCCAATAGAGTCTATTGATAATGCCATACCAAGGTACAAGGCTTCTTTTGCTTCTATTTGATTAGAATTATTGAAATCAGAATAACTAGGATCACGTATAATTTGAACTGTAATACCTAAGAACTTAATAAAGAAGCGGTATTCCTTTTTGTGTAACTTAGGAATGTTCAACTCTTGACTAATAGGAGAAGTTACAAAGCTTCCGAGTATCTTCTAATTGTGATGGAAAGTTTGAAACTGTTGTAGTGGCACTATTTGTAGTATGATTATTAGAAATAACCCTACTGTGACTATCTTTATTTTTGGTAATAGCTTGAACAATAATCCATACACCCATTAAACAAAGTAAAATTGAGCCAATAGCACAAGTAATATAAGAAGGAAAAAGTTTAGTAATAGAAGAACCTACAAAAACTGAAAAAGTAGTTATAAATATAGATATGCAAAATAATATACATTTTGCACCAAAAGAAATCTTTGTGTTTTTAAGGCCATAAGTAACACCAATACTTAAAGAATCTATACTAACGCATATAGCAAGCAAAAAACAATTAAGTAACATAAATAAACACCTCTTATCTACATAATATTATGAAACGAATTAATTGGTGAGAAAAAAGGACATGAATTGTAATAAAATAATAAACTAATATAGAAAATAGTAAATTAATACTTTTCATTTACTATTGAATGTATTAAAATACAAATATAGAAAATAATAACAGATAAAAAGAGAAAATAGGAGAATTATATGATAATAGAAATAATCAAATTTATAATACTTTCAAGTTTAATAGTAATTATATCTAAATATATATTAGTAAAATTACTAAGAAAATTAGCAGAAGCCTTAAATTTATCAGCTAAAGTAGTAGGAGATATATCAGGAGTTGCGACTTCAGTACCAGAATTTTTAACAGTATCATTTTCAGCATTTGCAGGGCTAGCAGGAACAAGTATTTATAATATAATTAGTTCAAATGTAATAAATTTAATACAATATATTGCAGCAGTACTACTAAATAAAAATCAAAAATTATTAAATAATAAAGGAATAAAAGTTCAACTAATATTAGTAATGGCAACTATATTAATTCCAATATTAATGATAGTTTCAAAAATAGAATTTAATATAAACTTTACACTAGTATTTATCTTACTTTTTATATTATTTTACTATATAAACTCAAATGTGCACAAATTGTACTTAAAAAAGCAAGATGAAAAAATATATGATGAAATAGAAAAAGAAAAGAAGTGGATTAAAGGAAAAATAAAAGTAATTATAAAATATTTAGTAGCATTATTATGTACAAGTGTAATACTATATTTTATAGGAGATAATTTAGGAAATGTGTTAGAAAACTTAAAAGTAGCATTTAATATACCAGAAGCCATAATAGGTATAGCATTAGGATTTATAACAAGCCTGCCAGAACTTATAACATTTTTTGAATCACAAAAACATTATAAAAAAGAAGATGCCAAAGAAGGAATTGTAGAAGCCACAAATAACCTACTTACCTCTAATATGCTTAATTTATTCATAATTCAAACAATAGGAATAATAATAATAAATTTGGTATAAAAAGGAAAAAAATGAATATACTAGTAATAAGTACCGCACGCTAGGGACGGTCCTTTTCGTTCCGAAATCGGAACGCTGGGGACACTCCTTTTAGCGTAGAAAACGTTATTTGAGAGGAAACTTAAATATTTATTATGGAGGGTATATTTATGGAAAATGACTATATAAAAGAAACAAAAATACCTCAAAAAACAGAGGAAGAAAAAGAACTCGAATTAGTAGTAAGCATAATGAAAGCTAAAAAAGAATTGGATGAGGCTTGTAAAAACTTTGAGTATGCACAGGAGGACTTAATAGATTATTACACATATGAAATAAAAGCAACTAGAGCAAAGTTTGACTATTTAGTAAAACAGGCAAAAAAGCAAGGGCTAGCAATAGATATAATAAAACAATTAGAAATAAAGCTAAATACAGCAATATAAAAATATATAAGTAAAGTAAGTAATATTTGTCCAATATTATTCATAATATTAAATAAAGCAAATTCAAGATTTTTAAGTATGAAAAATACTATAAAGTCTAGTATTTGAAAAATTATATTGTAAGAGATTTCTATCATTTGGTAGGAAACTCTAAATATATATAAAAGGTATGGTGATTAATATTGGAAACAAATACAATAATAACTTATTTGGCTTGTATATTTTTTTTACTTATAATAGGTAGAATATTTATATTACCATTAAAAAGTATATTAAAATTAATAGGAAATGCTATATTAGGTGGAATATTAATATTTATAATAAACCTAATAGGAGCAGCATTTAACTTTCATATAGGGCTTAATATAGGAACTGCTATAGTGGTTGGAATATTAGGAGTACCAGGAGCAGTACTATTAACATTCTTAAAATTTTTATAAAAATAATTGACATAAATTTAAAAATATAGTAATATAATGCCATGATACTATAACAAGCTATTAATATCTACGAATGGAGGTATATATATGAGAAGGATTAATGGAGCAAGAAAATTATTGTGGGATTGTGATGGTAATATTTGGCGGCATGTAAAGCATGAAGACAAAATAGTTACAGAAGAATTTGGAATTGAGCTAACAGAGGAATTTACTAAACAATATTTCGAAATGTTCGAGAAATTTGAAATTCACTTTGAACATCAAAAACTAACAACAGCTGAATACATAAATTTGATAGCAAAATGTATGCCAATACTTTCGAAAAATAACATATCAGCAGAAGAATTTTACCATAAGTGGATACAAATAGAAACTAGTATGATGAACGAAGGCGCATTAGAAACTATACAATATTTTCATCATAAAGGATATACAAATATTATTTTTAGTGATATGCCATATGATAAACAAATTATTTTGCTAGAGAAATATAATTTATTACAGTATATAGATGATATATGTACTGGAGATAATAATTATTTAAAGAGAAATCCTAAATCAAAAGATAGAATTATAGATAAAGGGCATGAAAAGGAATATGTAATAATAGGCGATTCCTTAAAAAATGACATTGCATTTGCAAATCATGCAGGGATAAGATCTATTTGGTTTAATCCAACATGCAAAAAGAATAAGTCAAAATATAAGCCTACAATGCAGGTAACTTCATTATATGAGGTTTGCCAAAGAATAAAACAATAAATAAAGTAAAAGAAGAAGTGCATTTAAAAATGTACTTCTTTTTTCTATATTTTGCAAAACTAATGTATACTAAGTTAAAATTGCAGTAGCTAGAACTGCTAGTCATGTTTCTTGAAGTATGGGAGATAATACAAAACTTTTTATTTCTCAATACAAATTGCAAATAAATTTATTTGTAAAAGAAAAATTATGTTTAAATGTGGGGTGGAATTGTGAAATACTTCGAAAAAAGATTTGAAACTAGAGTTAGTTACAATTTACCTCCTAAAAATATTTTATTAAGCACTACTATGAAATATTTAATATAGAAATTGTACTAAATATTACAAAAACAAAGAAATGTTACAAAAATATTGCAAATATATTACAATTGTGTTATAATAGTAATATATTCAAAAGAGAAGGTGAAAAATATGGAACTAATGATGATAATATATATACTAATATTTATAATATTTGCATTAATTGCATATTCAGTATTGCAATTAAGATTAGCAGGTTTAAATGTAAAAGACTTTTGGAGCTTCATACAAGCAAACCAAATGTTAGATAAATTATATGCATTTTCAAAAAGATATGAAAAAATGAGTGCACAAGAACAAATAATATTTTTAATGGAAGCAGAAAAAGTATTTAGTGCATTTGACAAAGTGCCACAAATTATATGGGAAGAAGAATATGAAAAATATAAAGATGTATTAAACACATATAAAGATATAAAAGTATTGAGATGGGCACAAAATTGAAATAGATAACATAAAAAATTCTAAAATATAAAACGAAAAACGTTAGATAATATAAAATCTAATGTTTTTTATTTTATATAGCTAAAATTGGAGCACGAAAATATTTTAAATAGAAGCTAGTTATTTTTATTACTATATTTTAGTATATAACATACTATTAACAATGATATTAACTAATTTAAGAATAAAAAAGATTAAAAATAATATAATAATAAAAAGAAGAGAATTGAAAGGAAATGCTATGAAAATAAGATATTTTGACCATGCTGCAACAACGTATGTTAGAGAAGAAGTACTAAATGCAATGCTACCATTTTTTGGAATAGAATATGGCAATGCTTCTTCTATGTATAGTAAACGGAAGAGAAACTAAAAGAGCTGTACACTTGGCAAGAGAAAAAGTTGCAAAAGCAATTAATTGTAAGGCAAAAGAAATATATTTTACATCTTGTGGCAGTGAAAGTGATAATTTGGCAATAAAAGGAATTTGTTACAAAAATAGAGAAAGAAAAAATCATATTATAACTACAAAAATAGAACATCCAGCAGTATTACATACTTGTGAAAGTTTAGAAAAACAAGGAGTAGAAGTAACTTATCTAAATGTAGATGAAAAAGGGTGCATTTCTTTATATGAACTAGAAAATGCAATAAAAGAAAATACTATACTAATAAGCATAATGTCAGCAAATAATGAAATAGGAACAATTGAGCCAATAAAAGAAATAGGAAAAATTGCAAAGGCACACAAAGTATTATTTCATACAGATAGCGTTCAAGCCATAGGTAATTTAAAAATAGATGTAGAAGAAATGAATATTGATTTGTTATCAATGTCAGCACACAAGTTTTATGGACCTAAAGGAGTAGGAGCACTATATGTAAGAGAAGGAATAGAATTTGAAAAATTGCAAGATGGTGGACATCAAGAAAGAGACAAAAGAGCTGGAACAGAAAATGTAGCAGGAATAGTAGGGTTAGGTGAAGCAATAGAACTAGCATATAAAAACTATGAAGGATATAAGGATAAATTAAAAAATTTAAGAGATTACTATATTACACAAGTCGAAGAAAAGATACCAAATGTAAGTTTAAATGGGGATAGAATAAATAGACTTCCAGGAAATGCTAATATATCTTTTGAAGGAGTTATATCAGAAGAACTATTGTATAAGCTAGATGAAAAAGGAATATGTGCTTCAGGAGGGAGTGCATGTAGCACAGCAAATACAAGTCCATCACATGTATTAATGGCAATTGGAGCAAATAGTAAAAGGGCCAAAGGTGCATTAAGAGTAACTTTAGGAATGCAAAACACAAAAGAAGATGTAGATTACTTAGTAGAAAATTTAGTCCAAATAGTTTCAGAATTAAGAGAAAATGAAACATAAAAAAGAATAAAATAATAAAAAATGCCAATAATACTTAAATAGAAGAGATAAAAGGAGAAATCTATTTAAGTGGAAAATTTTAAAAAGGCATTAATAGGAATTGGAGCAGGTATAATATGTGGTCTCTTTGCATCAGGAGGGGGGCTTATATTAGTTCCTGCTTTTATATATTTATTAGGAATTGAAGATAAAAAAGCAAGAGGAACAGCCATAATGTGTATTTTACCTATGGTTATTACAAGTAGTATATTTTATTATAAAGATAAATTTACAAATTGGGAGATAGGCATTATGTGTGCTATAGGAGGACTAATAGGAGGAATAATAGGCGCAAAACTTTTGAAAAAAATGAAAACAAAATATATTAGAATATTATTTGCACTTTTCTTATTATATGTGTCAATTAAAATGTTAATAGGAAGTTAGAAAATATAAATTGTAACAATTGGTTTTAAGTAATTACTATATTTATAATTTACAAGATTAATATCCTATTTTAAGGAGGGAAAATATGTTACCAATTATTTTTGGAATAATAGCTGGAATTGTTACAGGTTTAGGAATGGGTGGAGGAACAATATTAATTTTGCTTTTATCATTATTTATGAACTTAGACCAACATATAGCACAATGGGCAAATTTAGTATTTTTTATTCCAACATCACTTGCAGCAATTGCCATTAATATAAAGCAAAAAAATGTTGACTTCAAACTAGCAGTAAATATATCTATATTTGGAATATTGGGTAGCATAATAGGAGGACTTATTTCCGAAAAAATGTCTTCAACACATTTAAGAAAATATTTTGCAGTATTTATACTTATGATTGCAATTCATGAAATTTATAAATTGTATAAAGAGTATAGAATAGCAAGAAAAAAGACATACTAATTAAATAAGTATAGTTGTTATCATAGTAGTCATAGTAGGGACAGTCCTTTTTGCTCTGGAGTGGAAATGTCCAGAACATTCCTTAGGATAATTAAGGTTTAGCAATAGTAAATTAGAGATAAGATATGCATTAATTGTACAAATAGAAAAGGTAAGTTCTTATATAAGATAAATAACAACTATTGAAGACTACAAAATAGAAAGGAAGGTAAGTGAATGAATATGAAATTTGTAAAAGGAATAGTAATAGGTGGAATTGCGACAGCAGGTGCTATGATGATGTATAAAGAAATGTCTGGAAGAAATAAAAGACATATGGTGAGAAAAGGAAAACAATTTGCTAAGAAGATGGGAATATTATAAAAAAACACTATTAGGGGATACTTTCCCCTAATAGTGTTTTTTACTGTAAGGTAATTACTTAAAAATTTTTTTGCTTAGGAAAAATCAATATTTCAAAATTATATTAATAAATAATAATTAAGTACTAGCAATAACTAGGTGTTTTTTTGCGATTACCTTATTTTTATTGATTGTTGGATAAATTTATAGTATAGTATAGAAAAGAAAGACCAACTCTAGGAATAGTAGTGATTTGGGAATTGAGTTTTCCATTTTCGTCCATTAAAGAAGCAACATGAGTATTTTTAGCAATATCAATACCTAAATAAAATATAATAAAACACCTCAAAAATAAATTTTAGATAGTGTAAATCTTCTACTCTTAAAAGCGATACAACCTTGTCCTATATACGGAGAAAATCCTAGATTAGGAAATCAACATCCAACTCATTCATATACAGCTAATAAGAAAGAAACGCTAGTCTTTCTTATCACGAAGATAAACTTCAAGCAGATGTGAGCGACACTCTATGTAAGTTACTATAAGTATATAAAAATAAACTTATAGTGGCAATAGGTTTATAGGTAAATCCTTTATTAAAAACCTAAATATATTATACAAGGAGAAGTTATGAAGAAAGGAGTAATAGCATTTTATGCTATTTTAAGTATAATAATTCTTATTATGACATTTTTAATAATAAGGAAAGAAAAAATTGATATTAGTATAGAACCAAATATGAATACAGATATTATATACTTACCAAAGAATGAAGAAAGTGAAAATAATAGTACTAGAGTAATTGAAAAAGTATCAATGTATATAAAAGAAAGAACATTAACGAAAACTGGTGTTACAATTATTATAACAGACGACAATGAGAAACCTTATGAATATTCTCAATGGTTTATGATAGAAAAGAAAGAAAAAGACGAATGGATTCCCCTTAAACCAATTGATAAAGATCATATTGACTATAATCTAGCATTAATTTATAGAGAAAACAAAAATTTAGAATATGAAATAGATTGGACGAAATTATATGGAAAATTAAAGAAAGGAAATTATAGATTAATAAAAAGGGTCTACGATAGTGAATATAAATATTTTTGGGTAGAATTTACAATTAATTGAAAAAACTATTTAGGTTAATAATGTTAATAGAATTAAAAAAGCTAGCAGAGAAAATTGGAAAAATAATCCATTTTTATTTCCAGTTATTGACATATGAGTGAATGTTATGATAATATTTATTTATAGATATTTAAGATTAATTCTATAAATAGAAAAGAAAGGAGGGAGAAACATTATAGAAAAAAGGTATAAGGCAAAAAAAATTATTATATTATTAATTGTTTCTATACCATTATTAATAATAAATAATAATGTTAAAGCAATTAGTAGTGTAAAAACATATACACAAAAAGCTAGTATAGGAGGAGAAACTGTTAATGAGTTAACATCAGAAGAGTCAAATGTAGAGGAAAGAAAAATTGTAGAATATGATGCTACAACTGGTAAAACAACAGAAGTGGATATGAATGAAATAAGACAAAAAATAGCAACATCATATAATAGAAAGGGAGTTAAACTAGACAGAATAGAACCATATGATCCATATTTAACAAATAATGGAATAAATAAATATAAATTATCTCCTACTGCATATAGCAGTGGATATACTAGAGTTAATGACACATCAGAGTTTCCTTATAGAGTAACTTGTAGAATAACAGTTGATGTATACGGAGTACAAAGAGGAGGAACAGGTTTTTTAGTAGGACCTAATATACTTTTAACAGCAGCACACTGTGTAATGAATCAAGAAGATAATGATAATTTATTTGCTAATTGGATAGCTTATCCAGGATATAATAATGGAACATATAAAGGAATATCTTCTGGGTGGTCAAGAATTTATTATTCACCTAATTGGAAAAATGGACATGCAAATCAAGACGATTGGTGTTTGTGCATATTAAATAATAGTATTGGATCACAAGTAGGGTGGTATGGAAGTATGAGTTATGGCTCAAGTTCAGACATGAAAAATCTTGAGGTTAAAGCACTAGGATATCCTGAGAGTCCAGGACATACAGAATATCAAATGTTTTCAACTGGAACTTTATCAAACATATCAAGTGGAAAGTTTGATATGTCTGCCCCTATATCAGAAGGAATGAGCGGTGGACCAATTTCACGTACTTCAGACTATTATGCGGTGGGGATAATAAAAGGATATTATACTTTTAGACCAGAAACTAGTATTGGCGTAAGGATAACAGAAGATATTATTAATTTAATAAGAGAAAATACATAACAGAAAATATTAAATTAATAAAATAGTAAAGTAATTATTTATTAATTCTTAAATAGTAAGAGAATAAGACTCTATTAGGGAATATTTCCTAATAGAGTCTTATTTTTAATCTTTTTTAGAACTTTTTTTATCTTCTTTCATAACTTCTTTAATAGCACCTAAAGAACCTAATGCAGAAGTTGCGTCAAAAGGAATAAATACCTTATTTGCTTCTCCGTTTGCTACGTCTTTTAATGCTTCTAAAGATTTTAATTGTACTAACTTATCGTTAGGGTTAGCTTTCATCATTGCATCGTATACCATATGTATTTCTTCAGCTTTAGCTTCAGCAACTTTTTTAATAGCTTCAGCTTCACCAGTTGCTCTTCTTATTTTTGCTTCTTTATCAGCTTCTGCTTCTAATATGGCTGCTTCTTTTTTTCCTTCAGCAAGTGTAATTGCAGATTGTCTTTCACCTTCAGCTTGAAGTATTAATGCTCTTTTATTTCTTTCAGCATTCATTTGTTTTTCCATTGCATCTCTAATATCTGCTGGTGGAGTAATGTCTTTTATTTCAACTCTGTCAATTTTACATCCCCATTGGTCTGTAGCTTCATCAAGTATTACTCTTAATTTATCATTAATGGCATCTCTTGAGCTAAATGTTTCATCTAAGTCCATTTTACCAACAATATCACGAATTGTAGTAATTGCTAGGTATTCAATACCTTTCTTTAAACTTTGAATTTCATAAACTGCTTTTGCAGGATCTGTAATTTTATAAAAAACTACAGTATCTATTGTAATTGTAACATTATCTTTTGTAATAACACCTTGTGGTGGTATATCCATAGTTTGTTGCTTTAAACTTACAACACTACGAACATGGTCAATAAATGGAATAATTATTGTAAGACCAGCATCAGCAATTTTATGAAATTTACCAAGCCTTTCAATAATATAAACTTCAGATTGTTTAACAACCTTGATTGTTTTAAATGCAATTAAAAATATAATAACAAGTAAAACAATTAAAAATATAAAACCTTCCATAAAAATTTCCTCCTTTTTTTATTTAGAAGTCAGAAGTTGAATGTTAGAGGATATAATACCTCAAATTTCAGATTTCTGACATTTATTTTTTAGAGGTTGGAAGTTGGAGGTTAGAGGTTGAGAACTTGAGTAATTTATTCGAAGTATTTACTCAAACTTCCAACATCCAACTTCTAACTTCTAACATCCATTAAATAACTATTTTGTAATTTGTAAGTTAACGCTAATTGGTTCTACCACAGCCTTAACTCCATCTATTCTAATAATTTTAACTTCTGTTCCTTTTTCTAGTGTAACATCACTTTCAGTTTTGGCAGACCATACTTCATTAGATATTTTTATTTGCCCAACACCTAATGTATTATTAATGCTCTGAGTTACTATTGCTTTTTTACCAATTATAGAGTATGCATTAGTTTCTAGTATTTTATCTTTTTTCGTAAATTTATTTACAATTGGTTTTGTAAGTAAAAGTAATATTACAGAACTAATAACAAAAACTGTGCATTGAAGTATAATGTTTTCAGGTGCGAATATGCTAACAATCATAGAAAGAAGCGCACCTATACCAAACCAAAATACAAAAAAGCCGAACAGTTGCCATTTCAATAATAAAGCATAAACCACTAACTATAAGCCAAACTTGCCACATAATAAACCTCCTAAATTTATTCTAACAATACTATTATAGCATAAATATAGAAAAAAAGGAAGATGTTAGTATATAAAAATTAAAACGCAAAGAATAAAAAAGAAGGCTTATGCCTTCTTTTATTCTTTTGAATATTCCTTGATAAATGCACGAACATATTTCAGCCTACGGTCATAATCACGCTGACTAACAAGGTCTGCACTCATTGCATCAGTATCATGATGCTCAACAGGATAGGTTACTGGTCTACGACCAATAAGTAGTGCAGCAGACTCCTCACTTATTGAGCCTGTTTTATTATACTCCTCTACAAGTTCATTAATAGTCTGCTGAATCCGTTCGTTAATTGGAGCAGACAAAATACTTTCTAAACCTTTTTTGGAAATTCTTATAATCATAAAAGCCCTCCTTTTATAAAAAAAACGGTTAACTGATAATAGAACTATAACATAAATCAACATAAAAGTCAACAAGTATAAATACTTTAAAAGTAAAAAAATGGAAGAACACTTGAAAGAATATGTATAACATAATAAAAATAGATAGTGTGACATGAAATTATGTCATTTATATTACAAAATTTGTTGACTTTTACGGAAATAAAGTATATACTGGGTGGCAGATAAAACAGCCATAAAAGGAGAGAAATATTTTATGAAATTACTAAAAAACATACTCATAATTTTAGCACTAATTATAGCTTTATTAGTAATAAATATGTCAATAATTAATGCTAAAACATTAACAGTAAATACAGACACACTAAAACTAAGAAAAGAAGCAACTACAGAGTCTACAATATTAGAACTATTAAATTATGGTGAAAAATTACAATATATTGAAGATGCAGGAGATTGGTATAAAGTAAAAATAAGAGGAATTACAGGATATGTACACAAAGACTACATAAAAGTAAAAGAAGAAAATACTAACACTAGTACAAATAATGTGATAGAAAATACAGTTCAAAATGATATGGAAAGTAACAGTACTACAAATACATTATCAAATAATGAAGTAACTAATACTACAGAAAATAATACAATTTCAGAAAATTCACAACCTGAAACAGATAAAATAAAAGCAATGAAAGTTTCTAAAGATAGTAATATATATATATTACCTTTAATTAATGCAAATATAATACAAACTATAAAAAAAGATAGTAAAGTAGAAATTATATCTAAAACTAATGGATGGGCATATGTAGAAACAGATGAAATGGCTGGTTGGATAAGACAGGATATATTAGTAGAGTCTAATGTAAATTCTAGTGATAACACAACAGCTAATTCTGATAAAAATACAGATAAACCACAAGAAGAACCACAAACACCTTCTGACACACAAGTAACAACAAAAACAATGTATGTAAATACAGCATCAGTATATGTAAGAAAAGGACCTGGAACTGAACATGAAGTAGTAGATTCATTAATATTAAATAATGGAGTTAAAGTAGTTGCAGAAAATGGCGATTGGTATAAAGTAGAAGTAGATGGAAAAACAGGATATATTGCTAAAAGGTTATTATCTGATAAACAAGTAAGTACAACATCAAGAGGAGAGGTAAGTAGAGAAGAAGAAGAAATACAAGCTACAGAAAATGGTAACACAAGTAATAGTATAGTACAAAAATCAAAAGGTGAGGAAATAGTAGAATATGCAAAAAAATATTTAGGATGCAAATATGTATATGGAGGTTCAGGACCAAATACATTTGACTGTTCTGGTTTTACAATGTATGTACTAAAAAACTTTGGAGTAACCCTAAGTCATTCAGCAACAGCACAGTCAAGAGTTGGAACACATGTAGCAAAAGAAAACTTACAACCTGGTGACTTAGTATTTTTTACAGATTATGAAACCAAAAGCGGTATAGGTCATTGTGGAATATATATAGGAGAAGGAAACTTCATACATGCATCATCAGGAACAGGATACTGTGTAAAAATATCAACACTAACATCAGGAAGTTATTTAAAAAGATATGAAACAGCAAGAAGAGTAGTGCAGTAAGAATTGAGATATGTAGGGGCAATAGCATTAGGAACAGTTCATAATCAGAAACAAGATAGGGAAGAATAACAAATGAAAAAAATAGAATAATCTGGCTAGATTAGGAACTACCAAAAATGCAGAAAACAAGAATAATTAATAAAAAGGAGAATGTATATGACAATATTTATAATAATGATTGCATATATATTAGGAATAATATGGGGGCTATATATAAAAAATATAGTCCCCTTGTTTATTATAATAATTGCAATAACACTAATTAAAAAAACAAAATTAAACAAATATATAAAATTATTAATTTCAAATAAAAAATTAATTCTAATGATAATAATAATATTATTAAGTTTCACATATATTTTGGTCCTAGAAAAATCCTTTAAAACCAAATATAAAAGCATACAAACAGAAATAAAAGTAGAAGGAATAATTGTAAGTAATGTAAAAGAAAAAGAATATAAAAATGAATATATAATAAAAGTAAAAAGTATAAATTTAAACAAAAAATATAATAACACACATTTAAAACTATCAATAAAAAACAATAAAAATAAATTAGAATATGGAGATAAAATTATATTTACAGGTGAATTTCAAGAACCAGAAATACAAAGAAACTATGGAGGATTTAACTACAAACAATACTTGAAAACTCAAAAAATATATGGTCTTGTTACAACCAATAAAATAGAAAAAGTAGAAAAAGGAAAATATAATAAATTACTAATTCTTATTAACAAACTAAATCAAAAAATAGTAAATAATGCAAATGAAATTTTAGAAAAAGAGGAGGCAAGTCTTCTTACAGGAATTTTAATAGGAAATAAAGAAAACTTAAGTAAAGATATGCAAGAAAGTTTTAGAAACAGCAATTTGTCACATATGCTAGCAGTATCAGGAGCACATGTAACATATGTAATTTTAGTAATAACAATTATTCTTAAAAAAAGCAAAATAAATAAGAAAATTTCTAAAGTAATAACAATTATTCTATTAGCTATATTTATTCTTTTAACTGAAGGAACACCTTCTGTTACTAGGGCATGTATAATGGCAATATATATAATTGTTCGGAAGTTTAATATATGAAAAACCAAACATTATAGCAAGTATAAGTGTTTCTATACTTATAATATTAATTATAAATCCATACAAAATTTTAGATGTAGGTATGCAGCTTTCATATGGAGGAACTTTAGGAATTATATTATTTAATAAAATATTAGAAGAAAAAATAAAAATATCAGAACTAAAAAATAGATTAATAAATAGACTATTGGTTAGTATACAGCAAATGCTAGTAGTTAGCATTTCAGCAAATTTAATAATATTTCCAATTATAGCTTTTCACTATAATACAATATCATTAACCTTTTTTATATCAAATATATTAGCAGGTCCAATTTTGGGAATTATCATAATATTAGGTTTTATAACAATTTTCATATCATTTATATCAATAAGAATTTCAAAAATACCAGCAGTAGTACTATCAATATTTATAAAAATACTAATTTTAATAGCAAACTTTAGTGAAAGTTTGCCACTGTCAAAAATATATGTAAAAACGCCAAATATACTCACAATAATTGTATATTATACTATTTTAGCTAGTGTAATATATGTAATAAGATGTAAGGGAAAAGCTCATATATGCCCTATAAGAAAAAAGCGAAGATTTCAAAAAAAAATTCTAAACAAATTAAAAATAAAGAAAAACAAAAAAAGAATAATGGAAATAACATTAATAATATTATTAATGTTTCAAATTATAAAAATATTACCAACAAATTTAAAAATATATTTTATAGATGTAGGACAAGGAGATAGTACATTAATAGTTACACCAAAGCACAAGAAAATACTAATAGATGGAGGAGGAAGTGAAAATAGTGAGAGTTATGATGTAGGAAAAAATACATTAATACCATATTTACTAGATAGAGGAATAAAAGAAATAGACTATATTTTTATATCTCATTTTGATTCAGACCATGTACGGACGGACTGTTAACGGTAATAGAAGAACTAAAAGTTAAAAATGCTATTATACCAAGACAGGGAAAAGAGTCACCAAACTATAAGAAATTTTTAAAACTTGTAAAAGAAAGGAACATAAAAGTACATATATCAAAATTAGGAGAAAAAATTAAAATAGAAAAAAATATGAATATAGAAATTCTATGGCCAGAGGAAAAACTAATAACAAGTAACATATTAAATAATAATTCACTTGTAATGAAATTAAACTACAATAGTTTTTCTATGATATTTACAGGAGATATAGAAAAAATTGCAGAAGAAGAAATAGTAAATAAATATATAAACCAAGAAAAAATGAATTCAAAAATAATAAAAATTGCTCACCATGGCTCAAAGAGTTCTAGTATTAAGGAGTTTTTGAACCTTGTAAAACCACAAATTGCATTAATAGGAGTAGGAAAAAATAATAATTTTGGACACCCAAATGAAGATGTGATAAAAAGACTAGAAGAAATTCGGATGTAATATATATAGAACAGACCAGATGGGAGAAATCTCAATTACTATAAATTCAAAAGGAAGAATAAATATTAAGAAAAATATAGAAAAAACAGTACAATAAATTTAAGATATTGTAAAAAAGACTAGTCAAATAAGATAGAAAACTATGTTGTTAAGAAAAATTAAGCAATGTAAAAAAAACTAAGAATATAGAAAATAGTACAAAAAAATAATAACATATATTGCTTATGAGTATTATGTAGAAATGTAATATAAATTGTTGACTTTTGGTAGAAAA
>CATNCV010000015.1 GCA_950096965.1 uncultured Clostridiaceae bacterium
GATTAAAAGAGATATTCCAGCAATATACTCCATTAGAAATATCAATGATGTAGAAAAAGTGTTTTTATATTTATGTTATAACTCATCTAACATTATCAATCTTCAAACAATATGCAAAGAATTACAAGTAAATAGAATCACCTTAGAAAAATATATTAATTATTTGGAAAGTGCTAATTTGATTTATATAAGCCATTTTGTAAATATTGGATCAAAGCAATTACTAAAATCACAAAATAAAATTTACATTTCAGATGCAGCAATAAGAAATGCAGTATTATTAAAAGATGATATTACTAGTGATGCAACAGAATTGGGAATTATTGCAGAAACAGCCGTTTATAAACACATAAGGGCTTTTAGTTATAATAGTCTTGCCGAGGTTGGGTATTATAGAGGTGGTAATAAAGATAAAGAAATTGATATTGTAGTTAATTACCATAAGGACTTCCAGCCTATAATGATAGAAGTGAAATACAGAGAAGATTCAAAAATAACAGAGAAAGATTTGATTGTAGAAGAATCAAATCCTTCACGTCCTAATTTAGTTATAACTAAGAAAATTGATGATTTTGGTTTATTTCATTTTTCAAACAATAAAGATATCTATAAAATTCCAGCACCTGTTTTCTTGTATTTATTAGGATATGTTGAGAGTAATAAGTTTAAATAAATGAGGAAAGATAGAATGATAAAAAAAGTTATATTTATACTACTTGAAGGAATTATTTCATTAAGTATATTAGCGTCTTGTAAGAATGATTATGCAAATAAAATGTTTGAGATATATCTAAATGAGCCAGATAAAATGATATCACCAAATGCGAATATAATTCCATTAGGGCAGTATGGAACAAGCTATGTAGCCTGCTTTCATGAAAAGCATGAAGAAGATGGACATTGGATTCCAACTTTACGAGGCTATACCATTGGAGAGTATTGGATTAGAATCCCTTGTCCTATGACATGGATTTGTGTGTATAACCAGAAAACAAAAGAATTATTACATATAAGTGATGCTTATGAAGCAGGATGGATTAATGATGATGATTTGTTACATATTTTCTATGAATACGATCAAGCAAGTGAGCAATTTACAGGTCATGATTGGTAGAAAAGTGAAGAATTCATATGGGATTTAGAAAGATATAGAAAAAAAGAATAAATCTGAATCCTATCAAAAATTTTAATTACCTAAAATAAATGATTTTTTAGATAATTTATGATAATAAAAAAGAAATCATATTATAATAGAATAGACAAAAATGCTAAATACAATTTAATTTCTATGAATAATTATTAACTTTATTCATCTGTTTTAAAGATGAAAGAATTGAATTTATAGAAAAATCGTTTGTTGGGAAAAATCAAAAGAACAAATAAGCTGTGTATCAACCTAAGAGACTTAACCTACAATAACCAAAAGCTTTATGATTCCACCTTCCTAAGCTATGCCAATGAACAAAAGAAAAACAAAGTTTTTAAAGAATTAGATACCTTCACAAGTCTAACTTCAAGTATAGAAGAGTTAGATAAATATAGTTCTAGGTTTTATAATTAAATTAATCAAAAATGAGAAAAAGTTATATTTTTATTGCATATATGTTAGTATTGGTATATAATAAAGATGTAAGAAATATAATAAAAAAAACAAGGCTAGGTAAAACTATCTGGTTTTGTTTATTTTCCGTATAATTCTACCTATTTTGCTTGGTGGCTATAGGTAGAATTTTCTTTTTCCTTAATTACTTTTTTAACTCGATGAAATGTAATGACAGTATTAACTACCGCATTAATTAATACAAGTATTTGAGTGATTACAGATAGATCATGCTATCCTTCCTCCTTAATCACAGGCAAATCCCATAAGGAACAACCCTGCAAGATTCCAGATAGCTACCTAGCCTTGCCCAAGGCATGACCTTGTAGTCTTAAAGACCAATCACATTTAACCACATTTCGACTAATTTTACAATATACATTTAATAAATATCTTCTATTTTTCTTAATAATATTTTTAAATAAGTATGACCCTTAATGTATTCCTCCTTATTTTATAGATAAGTCATCTCATAATCAAAACATCTGTAATACTATGTTATAAGAAATATGAATACGATCAAGCAAGTGAGCAATTTACAGGTCACGATTGGCAGAAAAGTGAAGAATTTATGTGGGATTTAGAAAGATATAGAAAAAAGCTATATTATAAATCTTAATTTAGATCTATTTTATAGCTTTTTCTTTTTATTAATATATCTCTTCTACAAAGTTTACATATTCTAATTTTGAAAAGGCATCTAAATATTCCTGATGATTGATTCTCTTTTTCTTTTCTAGTACTTTCAATGATATAGTATAAACACTTAATCCAGAAGCAGAATAAGCAGAATTATGCTCAATAGATATAACTTGAAAATTCATTTGGCGAATAAGATTTATAAATTGTTTTAAATTTTCTCTAGTTTGAAATTCAATATGGATTTCAAAGAAATTTGATTTACGATTAAAGGTGGATTCAATTTTAGGTAAAATAGCTAAAACAATAGATATTACTAAGGTGCCAAAGATTGCTAAAGTATAGAAGCCGATTCCTACTGACAATCCCAAGCAGGCACATGCCCAAAGTCCAGCAGCAGTAGTTAGTCCGCGAATTTGATTTCTAGAAGTAACTAGTATGGTTCCTGCTCCTAGAAAACCTATTCCAGAAATTACCTGTGCCCCTAGACGAGCCCCATCACCCATATTTGTTGATAGAGAAATAAATTCATTAGTAATCATTGCGATAGTTGAACCCAAACTTGTTTTAAATACAAAACCTGTTATTCCTATTATATCTCCTATATCATCTTCTTTGAATTGTTTGTAGCTTTCTTCTCCTAATTCATTTATACTTACATAACTTTGTATTTTTCCTTCTCCATCTTGAATATGGCAGAATGATGCTTTTCCCATTATTCTTTTTGCCATTATTCTTCCTGCTATAGTCACATCTTTTCCTTCTAATTCATCATAGTTTTCTACTATTTGTTTACTTGTATGTGTTCTATTAAATTTTGTTATTTCAAAAGGATCCTTCCCTTCTGCTTTTAATTTTGCTAATTTATCTCTTCTTATTTGTAATAATTGGTTTAAATCTACTTCTGGTTCTTGGTTATTTTCCATTTGCTTTCTCTCCTTACTTTCTCTTAAAATTATACGTTTATATTATATATTAAAATCACTAAAATGTAAACTAAATTATTATATTTTAGTAATTTCATTTTATATAGATCTCAATGATAATAAAAATATTCATTGTAAGACATTGACTTTTTTACATAAATGTGCTATTTTTTAAAAAAATAATAGCATAATCTAAAATATAATTATATTAAAGGAGGATGTTTATGAATACATTATTAATTGATAATATTTCTTGTTCTGATGAACTATGTAATGAATTAGCAATTTTAAAAAAGAAAGAAGAAAAATTACAAGCACAATTAGATGACTTACAAGAAAAATGTGGACATCCTATTATTATAGTAGCAATGGTCGATTTTGGATATGCGGTTAATGCTAAATGTCTATTTTGTAATAAACATTATAATACTCCCCATGAGCTTCGCAAAATTCCTAATTATATTGCTTTAGACGCTTGGGCTTATAAAAAACTCAAAGATGTGTATTTTGACAAAGAAATTTATAGTATTATAACTAGTAAAGCAAAGGAATTTTTGCAGGAAAATCCGACTATCGATTCCAAGCAACTTGCTCAAAATTTGAATGCTTTTTTCAAATAATTAAATAAATGTAGTGGAGATAAATTGAACTCTACTACATTTATTTTTTATTATTTATATCTTTTTGTTGGCTATTATAATTTCTACATTTTAATTGCTATTTATTGTATTTTTGAATGAGTTTTCCCATATATATTTTTTTATTATTTTATATTTATTTCCAATTTCTTAATTCTTTTGCATGTTCTAATGCTATTTTTGTTAGTTCTCCATTTGATATTCTTGCTATTTCATTTATTGTTTGTTCTTCATTTAGTTTTTTTATTGTTGTTTTTGTTTTTTCGTTTTCTACTATTTTTGATATGTAATAGTTGTGGTCTGCCTTTGCTGCTATATTTGCTAAGTGTGTTATTACTAATATTTGGTGGGTATTTGCTATTTTTCTCATTTTTTCACTTACTGCTTTTGCTGCTTTTCCACTTATTCCTGTGTCTATTTCATCAAATATTAGTATTGGTACTTTGTCTACATTTGCTAGTACTGATTTTATTGCTAACATTATTCTTGACATTTCCCCTCCTGATGCTATTTTTATTAGTGGCTTTTCCTCATCTCCTATGTTTGTTTTTATTAAAAATTCTACATTATCTAGTCCATTTTTATTAAATTCATTATTTTCATTAAATATTACTTTACAATTGAATGTTGCATTTGGCATTTCTAATTCTTTTAATTCATTACTTATTTTTTCTGATAATGTTTGTGCATTTTTTGTTCTAATTTTGTTCATATTTATAGCTAACTGTTGTATACTATTTTCTATGTTTTTAAGTTGTTTTTTTAGTTTGTTGTTTTTTTCATCTACATTTTCTATTTCATAAATTTCTTGTTCTAAACTTTTGTTGTAATTTAATATTTCTTCTATGGTATTTCCATATTTTCTTTTTAATGAGAATATTAAGTCTAACCTTGTTTCTATTTCATTTCTTTCTTCATCATCAAAATATATTTCTTCATTTAAATTTGATATGTCTCTTGAAAGTTCTTGTATATCATAATATATGCTTTTTATTTGTGATAATTTTTCACTGTATATATTATCTATATTTTCTATTTTTTCTAATGCTTTTATTGCTATATTTATACTATCTATTGTTTGAATACTTAGGGCCTCATCTGATATTTTTAAATTTTCTGTTATTTTTTCTGAATTTAGTATTATTTTTCTTTGCTCTTCTAATTTTTCGTCTTCACCTATCTTTAAATTTGCATTTTCTATTTCTTCATATTGATATTTTAGTAAGTCTAATTTTCTTTGTTTTTCTTTTTCATCTCCATAGTTATTTTTTAATTCTTGTTGTATTTCATTATACTTGTTGTATAATTCTTTATATTTATCTTTAATGTCATTAATTTCTTTTCCTATAAAGCTATCTAAATATCCAATATGTGAGCTTTTTTCTAATATCGTTTGGTTATCATTTTGACCATGTATATCTATTATATTTTTCATAAATTCTTTTAGCTCATTTACTGTTACTAATCTTCCATTTATTTTACATGAGTTTCTTCCGTTTGAATATATTTCTCTTGATACTATTATATTTCCTTCTATTGAGTTTTCATTTTCAGGTAAATATATACATGCTTCTATATATGAGTGGCTTTCACCTTTTCTTATCATTTCTTTTGAAAACCTTCCTCCTGATATTATTCCGAAGAGAGTCTATTATTAGTGTTTTTCCAGCTCCTGTTTCTCCTGTTAATACATTGAGACCTTGATTTAAGTCTATACTTAAGTCATCTATTATACCTATATTCTTTATATTAATTGTTGATATCATAAATTACCTCCATTACTTTTATAGTATCAATGCTTTATATTATATATACTTAATTTCTTATTAGTAAAATTTGCTCAAAATAAATGTTTGTTTGAAAGCATTATATATAAGAACTTTTGTTTTGTCAATACTTTTTTGAGAATTTTTGTTTGTTTTTTCTTTTGCTGCTATATCTGGCTTTATAATATTTTCATTTTAATGTATGGGCTTATATCTAATATGAATGCCCATTAGAATTTACCGAATTACTTCCTAAACACATATTTATAATTTGTATCAATATTACAATTGCATAAAAAGCTAACTTTGCTATTCAAAAGATAAATTCCATACCAATTTAGCCCATACATTATAAAAAAGTTAGCTGTGTATGTAAAATTTTTTATTCCTTCGACAAGCTTCGACTGCATACTACATTTAGTTTGAAGTATATTGTATATATAAATTCAAAATGAAATACTTAAAATGTTATATACAAATTAATTTTCAAAAAATATAGAAAGAAGTCAGTCCTAAATATCTTAATAGATTGATTATATGAGGTAACAAATGAGCAAATTATATGTAGAATATTTAAAACTAAAAAGTGAAAATACTGATAAATTGTATCTTTTTAAAAGTGGTATATTTTATATTGCTATTGAAGATGATGCTAAGAAGTTGTCTGAATTATTTAATTTTAAATTAACTAATTTAAATAATACTGTTATGAAATGTGGCTTTCCACAAAAGAGATTAGAATTTTATATTGATAAATTAAATTCTTTAAATATTTTATTTGAAATAGTAGATTTAAACTACTCTAAAGTAGATAATTATTCTGATTATCTTAATAATAACAAAATAAAAGATATTATTAAATCTATAATTCAAATAGATATGAATAATATCAGTTTTAAGGAATCTTTTGAATTTTTAGAAAAAACAAAAACTGAATTAGAAAATATTTATAATAGTTAAAAATTGTACATTTCATTTTGAATTTATTTTTATAATTTCTTCTATTCTTATTTTATTAGTTTTTCTTTCATTTACTATGCTACCTGAAACTAAAATAATGTCATTCATGTTTACGGCTTTGTACATATAGTCTGCTTTTTCATCAAGTCCAAATATTTCTATTTGGCTCTTATCCATTAGTTGTATTTTGCAATTTGCTATTGATATATATTTTTCATTATATATAAATTCAAAATTAACTTCTTCTATTATTTTTCCCATTACTACACATATATTCATTTTTTATTTCCTCAATTACTAATATTTTTCTTCGTAAACTAGTCAGCTTTTTCCCAAACACTTGTCATCAAAGTTTTCATATTATAAGAATTTTTTATATAATAGCATAAAATATGTATATTCGTATAAATACTACTAATACATATTTTACTGTTTCATATTTACCTATATTTAGGAAGGAGTAAACCTCTTTAATACTAATATTCTCCACTGTATATATTCCTTAAAATATATAATCTCAAAATAATATTAGAGTGCAGGGCGGAACCCGTTGTTAGTGTTGGTACTAGGTGCATAATCGTTATCGCGTGTAGAGGCTGGATAAGCCTCATATGCATTGTTGAAAGAACCACCACGAAGCAACTAAGCCTTAGATTTACCCCTAGTTTAATATTTATAATTTAATTAAACTCATCTTTTGTATAAAATATTTTATTACACAAATTATATACATTAGCATACTTTATATATCCTAAGTGACCACATATATATTTTTGTGCTTCTTTACTTGTTAGCTCTCCATTTTTTATTTTTATTTTTAAATTTTTAATTTTCTTTTTTAATTTTTTCTTTCCTTTGTCTCTTATTTTTATTCTATATTCATTTATTTTATATCCACAAAAATTTACTCCTTGCTTACTTTTAAATACTTGAGTCTTTTGGTTTAATTCTAAGTATAATTCATTTTTTAAAAATTCTTTTATTTTTCTCAATGTATAAGTTGCTTCTTCCTTTGTTCTCACAAATATCACAGAATCGTCCATATATCTATAATAATACTTTATTTTTAATTTGTGTTTTATATATTTATCAAGTTCATTCAAGTATATATTTGCAAATATTTGAGATGTATAGTTACCTATTTCTATTCCTACTTCATCTTTTACTGAAAATACTATTTCTCTTAGTAGCCACATTACCTTTTTATCTTTTATTTTTTTACTTATTATTTCTAATAATTTTACTTTGTTTATACTTTGAAAATACTTCTTTACATCCATTTTCAAAATATAATATTCATTCCATATATTTTTACAATGTTTGATGGCTTTTTGTACATCTATGCAAGCTTTATGCATCCCTCTGTCTTGTATACATGCATATGAGGTTTTTAAAAATTGTGGTATAAAGGCTTCATACAAAAAATTATCTACTACCCATCTATGTACTATTCTATCTATATATTTCGATTTCTGTATTTTTCTTAGTTTTGGCTCATATACATAGAATGTATAATATCCACCATGTTTGTATGTCTGATTTTTTAACTGCTCATATAAATATTTTATATATTCTTCTTGTTTTAAATTAAAAAGTATTATATCTTTTTTTGTGCTTTTATTCTTTCTGCTTTTTATATGTGCATTCATTAAATTTTCATATGTTAGTTTCTCATCATATTTATTTTTTATTGTTTTTGGCATAATATTTTACTAGTCCTCCAATAATTTTGCCCATTTCATAAATGTTTTCTATTACATAATTAAATTTTCTTTCATCTATCCACTTATTCTTATTCATAATTCTTAGTAAAATTCTTTGGCAATTTAACCTAGCATCTATTTTATTTATATAACCTAATTTTTCTTCCTCTGGTATTTTACTTAATAACAATATTTCTTCTAACATACTATACATTGATATTTTATATTCATTACCTATATTAAACTTCTCTGTACGTGGCAATTTCATAATTAATTCTAACATATATTGAATATAGTTCTCTGCTTTTGGTATTAAAATAAGTTCCTTTTTTATTTCTCCCATTTTTTCTTCCTTTGTAATATATTACTATAATTAATTTAAAAATAGAGAACATTAATTATGGCATATTCTCTATTTTTTTATAATTATTATAATAATCTTTTCTATATTTTTGATAATTCTTTTTATTATTTTAATGTATCACTTCGTAAAATTCTAAGAAACTAAACTAGGTGCATCGCCTGTAAGCGTTCAGTTCTACTGAAGGTAAAGTGCAGGGCGGAACCCGTTGCCAGTGCTGGTACTAGGTGCAAACTCGTTACCGCGTGCAGAGGCTGGACAAGCCTCATAGGCACTGCCGAAAGAACCACCACGAAGCATGTATGTGTTGTATATATCATTCTCTCCATATGTTACATTTTTTAGATAAGCTGCTTCTTGAGTCCACTCCCAAAGGTTTCCGGACACATCATATAAGTTCATTTTTTTTACTTGTTCTGTAGAAGCAGTTGTTAATAGATGCCATGTATTTGTACTTGCATTTGTTGTTAGGCTTTGTGCTGGTTTAAATCCATCTGTTTGACCTAATGTTGCTTTATTAGTTGAATATGTTACATTTGTATAGTAACCACTTAAATTTGTTAATGATACATTATCATAATTTCCCCAATCTGATGAATTTACATTTACTTCATTATCCTGCATATATTTTATCATCATATCCCACTGTGTTCCTGTTACTAATCCACTTTTTACATATTTATGATTACTATATAACCTTCTACTCATTTCTACTGCTGTATAATAATCAGCATGATAATATGGTATGCTATCTGCTTTTACTACAATATTTCCACTTGCTTTATTACTTCCTGTTGTTACTGGTGTTCCTTCTCTTCTTGCTGTAAAATCATAATTTTGCCATGTCCATCCACTTATTATCCCTGTTTGTATTGCTACTGCTTGAAATAATGACTTTCCTCCACTAAATGTTACGCTATCATCAAATGGATTTGCTTCTCCATTATTTTCTTTTTCTTTATTTAATGTTGCTACTCCTGCTTCATATCTGCCTATATAAAAGCCATTATATTTTTCTATTTGTGGTAGCTCTGCTGAGTTTGTTTCTAAATCCCACTTTCCATATTCTGTTCCCCATGTTATTTTGTTATAATCATTTATACTACATGGTATCCATACAAATTGGTTTCCCTTTAATTCTTTTCCTACATCTTCTTTTCCTGCATATAAGTTTTGGTCTGCTTTATTATCTGATATTACTACTCCACTATTTAATGTTCCTCCTACATAATAAAACTCTAGTGGTACTGGCACTGTATCTCCATTTCCTACACTTACTGCATATACACTTGATACTTTTTTACTTGATATAACTTCTTTCCCATCTTTATCAGATACATATGTTGGTGTAAAGGTTTCCCATTTGTTTGGCATTTTTACTACTGTTCCTGCTTCTAACTCAGGTGTGTTTTCTGGTAAGTTTCCTTCTAATCCTAGTTGTTTATATAATTCATTTAACATTTTTTCTTCTTCTGCTTGAGCATTTAAGTATTGCTCTTTTGCATATTTTGCTCTATTAAATATTCCATTTTCTCCTATGGCCATATTTATTCCTATTCCTGCTAGTATTATTAATATTATTATTGTGATGACTAGGGATATTAATGTTATTCCATCAAATTTTTTTAACCCGCATTTTTTATTTTTCATTTGTTATTCCTCCTATTATTCTACATATTATTTTCAATTTCTACTTTTAGTATACAACTGCTAGTATAATTATTAACTTGTTTTACGTTATTATAAATTTTAACTTATATTACGTTGAAAGTCAACTAATAAAAAGTTTTAACTTTTTGCTTTTTTCTAAACATATTGATAATAGTTAATTTGCTATTTCAATTGTCAAACAAATTTATTTTTTAGTAAAATATTATAGTTCTGAATATTCTTAATTTAACATTTTAAAAAAAGAAACTTAAACTAAAAAGATGAAAATAAGTATAGTATAGAACAATTATTAAATAAAAAATAAACTTTTTCATTTTAAAATTATATAAAATATTTAATCATAATTTTCGGACAACCACATATATTATATAAAGAAAAAACAAAGGAGAGTGAAAAAAATGTGGCATACTAAAGCTGTAAAGGAAGTAGAGGTAAACTTTAGGACAAACGTCGAAATAGGACTGAGTGAAAAGGAAGTAGAAGAAAGGCATAAACACTTTGGGGAAAACAAACTAGCAGATACAAAAAAGGAAAGTATAATCATAAAATTTTTAAAACAATTTAATGATTTTATGATTATAATTCTGATAATAGCTTCAATAATATCAGCAGTTGTTAGTAAAATAGATGGAAGTGGAGATTACATAGACTCAGCCATTATAATTAGCATAGTTATATTAAATGCAATAATGGGAGTTGTACAAGAGGCAAAAGCAGAAAAATCTTTAGAAGCATTAAAAACGATGACAGCGCCAACAGCAAAAGTAAAAAGAGATGGAAAAATAGTTAATATAAAATCAGAAGAAGTAGTTCCAGGAGATATTATAATATTAGAGGCAGGAAATTATGTACCAGCAGATGCAAGGCTA
The DNA here is from genome assembly GCA_950096965.1 of uncultured Clostridiaceae bacterium. Taxonomy (GTDB): domain Bacteria; phylum Bacillota; class Clostridia; order TANB77; family CAG-508; genus UMGS1663. The sequence goes on from CATNCV010000015.1 coordinate 11,134, forward strand.
ATAAAAAGCTCTAATTTAAAAGTAGAAGAGTCAAGCCTAACAGGTGAAACAGTGCCAGTACTTAAAGATGAAAATGTAGTTTTAGGAGAGAATGTACCAATAGGAGATATGGTAAATATGGTATTTTCCTCATGTATAGTAGTAAATGGACATGCAGAAGCGGTAGTAACTGAAACAGGAATGAACACAAAAGTAGGAAAAATAGCAGGAATGATATTAAAAGATGAAGCACCCCAAACTCCTATTCAAAAAAAACTAGCAGAAGTAGGAAAAACATTAGGAATAGCATGTTTAGCAATTTGTGTAGCTATATTTGTAATAGGAATATTTAAGAAGATTCCTCCAGTAGAAATGTTTATGACATCAGTAGGTTTAGCAGTAGCAGCAATACCAGAAGGATTGCCCGCAATAGTTACTATTGTACTATCAATAGGTGTTACAAAAATGGCAAAGAAAAATAGTATAATAAGAAAATTACCAGCAGTAGAAACCTTAGGTGGAGCAAGGGTAATATGTTCAGATAAAACAGGAACACTAACACAAAACAAAATGCAAGTAGTAGAAATGTATACACTAGGAGGTACAGAAAACATACTACTAGAATATGGCTCAATGTGTACAGACTCGCACATAGAAGAAAGTGAAGGAAAAAAAGAAGCCATTCGGAGAACCAACAGAAGTAGCAATAGTAAATGCAGCAATTGCGAGAAATATAAATAAAGAAGAATTGTATAAAATAAAACAAAGGGTAAAAGACATACCATTTGATTCTACAAGGAAAATGATGACAACAATACATAAAACTAATAATGGTTATATAGGAATAACAAAAGGAGCACCAGATATTCTACTAAAAAAATGTAATAAATACTTTGATGGAAATAAAGAAATGCCAATCTCTATAGATATATTGAGGAAAATTGAAAGCAGTAATAATAAAATGGCAGATAAAGCATTAAGAGTAATAGCAGTAACATATAAAAGTTCAAACAATATTAAAGAAATAACAGAAAAGGACTTAATATTTGTTGGACTAATAGGAATGATAGACCCACCAAGAGAAGGGGTAAAAGAAGCAGTAGAAACCTGTTTGAGAGCTGGAATAAAAACAGTAATGATAACAGGAGACCATATATCAACCGCAAAGGCAATAGCAAAAGAATTAGGAATATTAAGAAAATATGACTTAGCAATAACAGGGGAAGAACTATCAAGAATGCCTCAAAATATATTAGAAAAAGATATAATGAAATACTCAGTATTTGCAAGAGTCTCACCAGAAGATAAAGTAAGAATAGTAAAAGCCTTCCAAAGTACAGGCGCAGTAGTAGCAATGACAGGAGATGGAGTAAATGATAGCCCAGCCTTAAAAATTGCAGATATAGGTGTAGCAATGGGACAAAATGGAACAGATGTAGCAAAAAATGCGGCAGATATGGTTTTAGCAGATGATAACTTTGTGAGCATAGTAGAAGCAGTAAAACAAGGAAGAAACATATATGACAATATACGAAAAGCAATACACTTCCTAATTTCAACAAACATAGGAGAAATAGTAACAATATTTGTAGGTTTACTATTAGGCCTAAAATCTCCGCTACTCGCAATACAACTACTATGGATAAACCTAGTAACAGACTCACTACCAGCAATAGCTTTAGGATTGGAGCCAGGAGATAAAGATATAATGAACAGAAAACCACGAGACAGTAAAAAAGGAATATTTGCAGATGGATTATGGAGTAAAATATTCTTGGAAGGAACAATGCTTGGAATGCTAACACTATTTGCATTTAGTATAGGAAACAAACTATATGGAATCGAAGTTGCAAGAACAATGTCATTTGTAGCATTAGGAATGTTAGAACTTGTCCACAGCTTTAACATAAAAAGTGAAGAATCAATATTCAAAGTTCGGAATACTTGAAAATAAGTATCTAATAGGAGCATTCATATTAGGAACACTAATGCAAATAACAGTAGTAGTAGTACCACAAATAGCAGAAGTATTTAAACTAGTACCATTAAGTAGTACTCAATGGATATACACAATAGCAATTTCAATAATTCCACTTGTAATAATGGAACTACAAAAAAAATTCGAAGAAGTAAAATTCGGAAAAACAATATACCAAAAAGTAGCACGCTAGGGACGGTCCTTAGCGTTCCGATTTCGGAACGCTTGGGACACTCCTTTGGTTATATTATAGAAAAAATTGACTTTTGAGAATATATTCCATATTGTACAGAGTGCCACTTTATCAAACGATCTGTGTGGCAAATAGCCTTTTTAGTGCGTAATAAGAATTAATTTGAAATGTAGATAGATGAGTAATAGTACACATATTACAGCCTCTTTATTGGAGAATAGGAAAAATAAAATTTTATATTGTATGGGCATGGTTCACCATGCCTTTTGCTCATTAATTTTTATAAATTTTAATTGAATATAAAATTTTGATATGTTATACTTTTATGAAAAAAGGAGTAATTATATGGAAAAATTTAAAGTACTAATTGATGAACAAACACTACAAAACAGAATTTATGAGTTAGCAAAACAAATTGAAAAAGACTATGAAGGAAAAGATTTAACTTTAGTATGTATTTTAAAAGGTTCAACAATCTTTACAGTCGATTTAGCAAAGAAAATGAACAAAAAGTTAAAATTAGAATTTATGCAAGTCTCAAGTTATGGAATAGAAAAGGTTAGTTCAGGAAAAATTAACTTAAAGCTAGATTTACCAGACTTATTACAAGGGGAAAATTTACTCATAGTAGAAGATATTATAGATACTGGAAGAACATTAAGTTATTTAATTAAGCACCTAAAACAGAAAAATCCAGCAAGTATAAAAATATGTACATTATTAGATAAGCCTGAAAGAAGAGAATATGATGTAAAAGTAGACTATGTAGGATTTCAAATTCCAGACAAGTTTGTTATAGGTTATGGACTAGATGATAAAGAATTTTATAGAAACTTACCATATATAGCAGAAATATAAAAAAATAAATGTTAAGCATTGATAATTTTATGTAAAACTGACATAATGTTAATGTAACATAAATATTGTCCTTAAGTCTATCAATGGAGGTAGAAACTATGAAAAGAAATTACACATTTGTAGTATTAACAATTGTTGCTGTGTTAGCATTTTGTGGCTGGGGAATAGCTCGGACAATAAAAGCTATATCTTTCGATCAAAGCTGCGGGCAGTACTTAAAAAGAGCTGCTGATGCAAATTCTATTGAGATGGCGAAAGAAGAATTGGGGATCGCAATCTCATACGCAGAATCACACGGCTTAACAGAAGGCACAGTATCAATTTTCCTTCATCAGCCAAAAAACGATGTAGGATATTGGTACAGAAACATGAAAGAAGCATACAAGGAGTTAGAAAAAGTACCAGAAGACACCAGTCGAATGGAGAAAACTAACATACTGATGAAACTGAGGGAAACGCTAACAGATGAAGGGGAGAGTGGCGTGGAAGTTACTATCCCAAATGGTATAAGCATTTACCCAAGTAATGTGTCATACTTCTGGTGGTCAATTGTTTCATTTATTGCCCTGTGCATTTTTGGTGTACTGTGGCTAGCAGATGAATACTAATTTATGGACAAATGCTATTTAAAATAAAATAGCACAGCCACTCTACTAAAAAAGTAGAGTGGCTAAATTTTTATATGTTACAAAACAACACTATTTTAAGCTAGAACTGTAAAAGCAGATAGTAACACATCAGTATGGCGAAGCCACTTTTAGGAAAACACAAAAAAGTAGTATTAAATACAAGTTGTATAAATTATATGAAATAAACGAGTAAAAAATTTGCAATTGAATACAATATATGATATAATAACATCTGCATGTAGTAAAATTTTAGAAAAAACACTAAAAAATGTATATATGTAAAAAGGAGAGTGAATATATATTTTAAACAAGAAGGTAAGAAACTATACGAAAGATATAACTAAACTGCTAGCAATAGCAGTAGTTGGAACCACTATTGTTCTTGCAATAATGTTAATAAAATATAAAGTATTATATAAAGTAACAATTTCTGGTGAGGAAGTTGGATATGTAAAAAACAAGAAACAATTTGAAAAAATATTAGACGAACAAATAATAAACCCAAAAGACGAAAATATTGCATATGTAGACATAGAAGAACTTCCAAAATATCAATTAGTTTTAGCAAATGATTCTAGAACATCAAATGAAGAAGAAATATATGCTAAAGTAAGTAATATGGCAGTTACTACATACAAAATGTATGCAGTAGCAATAAATAACACAGATTCAGTATATGTAGATACATTACAAGAAGCAGAAGAAACAGTTAGCAAAATAAAAGAAGAACATGCTGATAAAATAGACGAAATACAAATTAGTGTAAATGAAATTTATACAAAAAATATTGAACAAGTAGAACAAACAGTGGAAGTTGCATCAGCAATAGAAACTGCTAGGGTAGAAGTACAAGAGGCAGCAATAGAAGTACAAAAAATAAAATCAGCAACACTAGATGGAGTATATTTTGCTGTAAAACCAGTAAGTGGTACAATTACTTCAAGATTTGGTGCAAATGAAAGTATACGTGACCATACACATAAAGGAATGGATATAGCAGCACCATATGGAACAAAAATAGTTGCAGCAGCAAAGGGAAAAGTAACTCATTCAGGGTGGATGGGAGGATATGGAAACCTAATAATAATAACACATGATAATGGAATACAAACATATTATGGACATTGTAGTAAATTAATTGCAAAAGTTGGAGATGAAGTAGAAGCAGGAGATGAAATAGCAAAAGTAGGTTCAACAGGTTTCTCAACAGGAAATCATTTGCATTTTGAAATACGAAAAAATGGAAACCAAATAAATCCACAAAAATATTTATATAAATAAATTTATTAATTTATAAAAAACAAGCGAAGCTATGTAAAAACATAAGCTTCGCTTTTAGAAAATAAAAGGGGATGTTTTCTTTATTCTAGCAAATTACACATGTAATTTGTATAGAAATAAATTATGCAGACTTTAAGTTTTCTTACAATTTATTGTTTAGAAAATATTAATTCTGCTTTTTCATATTCTTAGGAAAGTCATCCATAATAGAGGTGAACTTACTTAAGAAGATGGTTATACAAGAATTAAACTTTCTTATGTCTGCTTTACTACATAGAAAATTTTATTCTTGTTTTTTATTTAGCTAAGAACTAAAAGGGTAATATTAGTTTTCTTAGCTTATGAATATAATATACCAATAATATTTGTCCTTTTTGTGAACAGATGGCAAACTTCTTGAAAAGAAAAAATTAAGTTATTCTTAAGCACTAGCTTGTAACAGTTGTGAAGTTTAGAAAATAAAATATAATAGGCAAAAATTATATTTTTAAGGAGGTACTTAAGAACAATGGAAAATACATTAGATAATGTAGAATTGGAAAAAGAAGCCCAAGTAACTAATATAGAATGTTCACGGTAATATAAAAAGAAGAATTTTAGATTTAGGCATAATAGAAGGAACCAAAATAAAACCAGTACTTAGGAGCCCATTAGGCGATCCAACTGCATATGAAGTGAGGGGCACAGTTATTTCATTAAGAAAAGAAGAAGCAGAAAAAATATATATAAAATAGATTGCAAATAAAAGCTGTAAACACTGAAAGTTGCCATAATGTTGATTTGAGAATTAATATATGTTATAATAATATTACTATATATATTAATTTTAAGGAGGATTTATCATGTTTAATACTGAAGAAGTTCGGTTTGAAAAGGAAGAATGCAAGTGGACTATTTGGGATACGATTAATGAAATAAGTGTTAATCGTAATATCAAAATTGCTAAAAAGAATAAGGAAAAGTATGCAAGTGTATACTATGTTAGGGAGAACGTAAAGAAAAAACTTATAAACACTGGCTATAGTGTTGGAAGATGTGCATGCTTGGGGATGAGCTGGGATGTAGTTATGTGGTAAATCAAAAATAGAGTACAGTAAAATTATTATTTACTGTACTCTATTTTAGTACTTTTTTTTATTTTAATGAATACAAATAAAATAGAAATAAAAAGGGAGGTTTACTATGGGATTAACAGCAAATTCTACTGGAAGTAATATTCTAAATAAAGATATAGAAGAACAAAAATGTGATTATACTATTGCAATAGCAGGAAATCCAAATGTAGGAAAATCTACAATATTCAATAGCTTAACGCGGAATGCACCAACACACAGGAAACTGGCCAGGAAAAACAGTTAGCAATGCAAGGGGAATATGTAAGTTTGACAACAAATCATTTTTATTAGTAGATATACCAGGAACATATTCAATAATGTCAAACTCAGAAGAAGAAGAAATTGCAAGAGATTACATATGCTTTGGCTCACCTAATGCCACAGTAATTATTGTAGACAGTACTTGCTTAGAAAGAAACTTAAATTTAGTATATCAAATAATGGAAATTACACCCAAAATAGTAGTATGTGTAAACTTACTAGATGAAGCCAAAAAGAAAAAAATTAATATAGACTTAGAAAAGTTAGAAGAAAAGTTAGGAGTACCAGTAGTTGGAACTATTGCAAGAAAGAAAAAAACATTGGAAAAATTAATGAGGAAAATAGAAGAAGTATCATCAGGAAAAATAAAACCTTCACCAAATAAAATAGTATATGAAGAAAAAATAGAAGAACAAATAAGCAGACTTGAAAAGGTAATAATATACAAAAATAACTATTTAAAGAGATGGGTAGCTTTAAAATTATTAGACAGAGAAGAAAAAATTGTTAATTCTATACAAAAAAACTTAAAAATAAACTTAAATTCAAAGAAAATAAAAACTAAAATAACAGAAGCAGAAGAAAAATTAAAAGAAACTGAAATTACAAAAGAAAATATAAGAGATAAAATAGTAGCAAATATTGTACAAAAAGCAGAAGAAGTGACAAAAGAAATAGTAACATACGAAACTGAAAAGTATAATAATACAGATAGAAAAATAGATAAAATATTAACCTCTAAAACTTTTGGAATACCAATAATGATTATATTTTTAGGTATAATATTATGGCTAACAATAGTAGGAGCGAATTACCCATCTGGATGGCTAACAAGTTTATTTGAGTGGTTGCAAGTGAAAATAGTGTATGCATTAGAATATATACATACACCATTATGGATAAAAGGAATATTAGTAGATGGAGTATACACAACAGTAACATGGATAATAGCAGTAATGCTCCCACCAATGGCAATATTTTTTCCAATGTTCACATTATTAGAAGACTTAGGGTACTTACCACGTATAGCCTTCAACTTAGACAAATACTTTAAAAGAGCATGTAGTTCACGGAAAACAAGCACTAACCATGTGCATGGGTCTTGGTTGTAATGCAGCAGGAGTAGTAGGCTGTAGAATAATAGACTCACCAAGGGAAAAGCTAATATCAATATTAACAAATGCATTTATGCCATGTAATGGAAGGTTTCCATTTTTAATAACAGTATCAATGGTGTTTATAGGAAGCTATTTTGCAGGAGCATTTTCATCAATAATATCAGCACTTTGTGTACTAGGTATAATTATATTAGGAGTAGTAATGACACTTCTTATATCAAAACTATTATCAAAAACAATATTAAAAGGAGTTCCATCATCATTTATATTAGAACTTCCACCATACAGAAAGCCACAAATAGGAAAAGTTTTAATAAGGTCAATATTTGATAGAACACTATTTGTACTTCGGAAGAGCAATAGCAGTAGCAGCACCTGCTGGAATTATAATATGGTTATTTGCAAACATAAATATAGGAGGAACAAGTATACTTAATTTTGTAGCAAATTTTCTAAATCCATTTGCAAAGCTAATGGGCTTAGATGGATATATACTAACAGCATTTTTACTAGGCCTACCAGCAAATGAAATAGTACTACCAATAATACTAATGAGCTATATGCAAAAAGGAATACTAGTAAATATGGAAGATACTTTCCAAATAGGAGAAATACTAAGACAAAATGGTTGGACATTACTTACAGGAATAAATGTAATGATATTTACTTTACTTCACTTTCCATGTAGTACAACACTTCTTTCAATAAAAAAGGAAACAGGAAAATGGAAATGGGCTGTGTTAGGTTTCTTACTTCCAACTGTTTGTGGAATCCTATTGTGTATATTAACGACATTAATGTGGAATATATTTATAATATAAAACATTTAAGAGATTTAGAGTAGTTGTAATAAATGATAAAATTTAAACAAAAGGTAAAAAAGTATTGACTATATGAAAATATTTTGATATTTTAAAATAGTAGTAACTAATAAACATAAATGAAAGGAAAACTAACAAATGATAAAAATAAAAAATAATGAAGCAATTACTCTTATTTCATTAATTATTACAGTTATTATACTAATTATTTTAGCAGGAGTAGTAATAAATTTTAGCTTAGGTGAAAATGGAATATTTAAACAAGCTAAATATGCTAAAACAGAAACACTAAAAAATCGGAGCAAGGGAAAAATTAGAAAGTGAATTAATTAACTTGCAAATAATTAAAAATGCAGATGAAAATTATAATGAAAATGAATATATAGATAATTACTTAAAAAATAAAAATATGGATATAGAAGGTGATATTGTAAATGTAGATGGCTGGAAATTCACAATAGATAGAGAAGTACTTAAAATTCAAGAAAATTTATTAGAAGAAATAGATACATCTATTCCATATGAAGGCCTAGGATATAAATTTATATATGACGGAAGCCTTAATGAAGCAGGAAATACAGGAGCTAATATGTGTAATAATATAACTGGAGGGTGGACAGAAAAGAGAACAACATATACATATAATGGAGATAATAGTTATTATAATGGTTGGTTATATACTAATAATGAAATTGATTTATCAGCATATTCGAAGTTATATGCAATTAGAAACGTAGTAGGAGAAACAGATTTTAGTTATATATATGGAAGTAAAACTCAATATACATTACAAGGTGGTAATGGGCCCAATATTGTATTCTATGGAAAAAATAATGAAGGTCGAAATATTCCAGAAAATTGGAAGGGATATATTGGGATACATTCTCTTCATTCAAAATCTAATACATATTATTATGATTATACTAAAAATTATGTGAGAAATTATACTAATGCATCTAGATATATAGATGTATATGAAATAATTGCAGTAAAGGAAGATAACTGGAAAAATTGGATAAAAATTGCAAGGCTTGATAACAATGAGAAAAATTATAATACATTAGAAGAAGTAATAAACAATAAAGAAATACTAAATAAATTATTTAATAACAATGAAGCAAATGAGTATTTATTAAAATGTAGTGGAACATTAATGGTAGAATTACTAAAAAAAGACATAGCATTTAATGAAATACCAGATACTTTAAAAGAAAAAATGAAAAATAATGAAAATTGGAGTAAATTTGCTACAATATATAAAAGAGCTTTATAAAAGAAAAATAATATAAAATAGTTAGGACTAAACCATAAAATTTTATGATTTAGTCCTATTAAAGTAAATTTAATAATTGCCATGTTTTAATATTCGTGATATTATATAAAAAATAAAAATAGAGAGGAACAAAAAATGAACAATTATATAACAGTAATAGGCGGAGGCCTAGCAGGTTCAGAAGCAGCATACCAAATAGCTAAAGCAGGAATAGGAGTAAAATTATATGAAATGAAACCAGTAAAATTTTCACCAGCACATTCTAATAAAAACTTAGCAGAAATAGTATGTAGCAATTCATTTAAATCCAACTTACACACAAATGCATGTGGATTACTAAAAGAAGAACTACGTATACTAGATAGCTTACTTATAAAAATAGCAGATGAAACTTGTGTACCAGCAGGGCAAGCACTAGCAGTAGACAGAGAAAAATTTTCAGAAAAAGTAACACAAGTATTAAGAAATAATGAAAATATAGAAATAATAAATGAAGAAGTATGTGATATAGAAAATCTTGCAAAAGAAGGAATTGTAATAATAGCAACAGGGCCACTTACATCAGACAGTCTTTCAGAAAGTATAAAAAAAATAACAGGAGAAGATAAACTGGCATTTTATGATGCAGCAGCACCAATAGTAGAAAAAGACAGTATAAATATGAATATAGCTTTTTACGGTGATAGATATGAACAAGAAAAAAGAAAAGATGAAGAAATAGAAGAATGGAAAGAGCGTATAAGTAAAGAAAAAGCAAGCTATATAAACTTGCCAATGAATAAAGAAGAATATGAAAACTTTGTAAATGAATTAATAAATGCAGGAGTAGTAGAATTACATGAATTTGAAAAAAGAGAGATATTTGAAGGATGTATGCCAGTAGAAGTAATGGCAAAAAGAGGAATAGATACGCTTCGCTTTGGACCATTAAAACCAGTTGGGTTTGATGACCCAAGAACAGGAAAAAGGCCATATGCAGTAGTACAATTAAGGCAAGATAACAGTGAAGGAACAATATATAACATAGTAGGATTCCAAACAAACCTAAAATTTGGAGAACAAAAGAGAGTATTTAGTTTAATACCAGGACTAGAAAATGCAGAATTTGTAAAATATGGTGTAATGCACAGAAATACATTTATAAATTCACCAGAACTTTTAGATGAAGCATACAATTTTAAGAAAAATGAAAATATATATTTTGCAGGTCAAATAACAGGAGTAGAAGGATATGTAGAGTCAATATCTTCTGGAATGGTTGCAGCCCTAAATGCAATAGAGAAATTTAAACAAACAAAAAACAAAAAAATCTTCTCAAACCAAACAATGATAGGCGCTCTAGCCAATTATATATCAAGTAGCAACGAAAAATTTCAGCCAATGAATGCAAACTTTCGGAATATTACCTGTATTGCCAGAAAAAATAAAAGATAAAAAAATAAAATACGCAAAGCTTGCGGATAGAGCAATAGAACAAATATTGAACAAATAAAAGATACATATTATGTATCTTTTATTTGTATAGAAAATAAGTATGAAATATTAAATTTTGATTACATATAACCAAATATACATAATATTGTTGCAAATTATGTCATTTTATGGTAAAATAAAAAGTAGCTAAAGAAAAAATAAAATGGAGGGTAATATTATGGAAGATAATAAAAAAAGAAAGTTAAATTTGAAAATAAAAACATTTTCAGACTTTAAAAGATTTACTAGTAAAACACTACATAAAATTGTAGAAAAAATGAGAGGAAAAAATGATCTAACATTAAATCAAATTGCAAAAAATAGGATTGTAGCAAATGAAGGAAAAACATTAGAAGAAGGTAGAAGAGGAAGCATATCAATAGAAGAACTTACTAATAGAGACAATATGATAGCATTATTAAAACATGCAGCAAGAAAAAGCTTAATTGATAGAGCAGACAGAATGGATGAAAAACAAGCACAAAAAATAAACGAAAAATATAATAACAAAAAAGAAATATTAGACAATTTATTAGAAGAAGAAAAAATTACAGTTGCTCAATATAACAAAGCAATAGAAAAGTTAGAGTATAAAACAACAAAGAAAATATATGAAAAAGACTTAAGTAGTGATGTGACTGAAAAACCAAAAAATCCAACAATACAAAGAGCAATTGAAAATGTAGGAAAAGCAGCAAAAACAGTAGGAAAAGGTATAGCAACAGCAGCAAAAGTATCAGCAGGTATAGTAGCTTTACCATTTGTTGGACTATATCAAGGAGCAAAATTTGTAGGAAAGAAAGCTTTAGCATTGGGAAGAGGAGGAAAAGTAGCAGCGTTAACAGCAGGGAAAGTAGTTTCAAATACAGCCAAAACTGTAGCAGAAAATGTAAAAGGCCAAGTTGAACCAATAGCAAGTCAGATAAAGGAAAATGAAGAATCAAGAAGAAATAGTAAAAATGCAAAAACATTTGAAGAAAAAGCAGAAATATATGAAAATGCTAATAAAGAAACACAAGAAGCAATATATGAAGATGATTATAAAGCAGCTTTAAAAGAAAATGCAAAAAGAGAAAGAGAAGCAGCAAGAAGAGAAAAATTACATATGAATGCAGAGCAACAACCAATAGATCACGAAGAAGCAAAGAAACATATATTTGAAAGAGTAGAGGCACAAGAACTAACACCAGAAGAAGTAAAAGAAGTTTATGGAGAAGAAAAATAAGCTAAGTTATAATAAAATATAGCAAAAATAGAATTAACAAAAAACCTTTAGTGAAATAGTATGCTAAAGGTTTTTTATATATTAGGAAAGGACTGTATTTTAAGTTAAAAACTGTAGGGGTATCTAGCAGCTCGTCTGAAAGGCGAAGAACCTTTCTTGTACTATAAGAAAAATCGATTTTTAGTATACATTTTGTGTGAATACCCATTTGACATATACTATACTAGGAAATTATGTGTGTTCACAGCAAATAAACATACTATACTACAACATATTTGCATAAAGCAATTGCAAATTATGTAATTTTATGGTAAAATAAATAATAGGTAAACAAATAGGAGGAAAAGATATGGAAGAAAAAATATCTCAAATAACAAAAGAACAACTAAGAGGAATGGCAATAGAAGAAGTAGTAGACTTAAAAATAGAAGCAGAAACTTTGATAGAACGCTTAAACGATATAACAGATATATGTAATGAAATATTAAATTCATAAAAGGGGGGGAAAATAATGGATTTAGAAAAATTAAATAAGGATTATGAAGAAGCTAAAAAAGAAATAGAAGCTAAAAAGAAAATTATTGAAAAATTGGAAGAAGAACTAAAAATAGCAATGGAAGATATTGAAATAGCAAAAGCAGAAAAAATAATATCACAAAGAGAAGATGATGAAGATAGTGTTAAAGAAGCAGAAGAGAAAATTGAAGAAAATAACAAAAAAGTTCAAGAAATAAAAGAAAAAGCAGAAGAAGAAAAAAAAGAAATGAAAGAATTTCAGGAAAAAATTGACCAAATAATAGAAGAAATAAAACAAGACCCTGAAATGAAAAAGCATTTAGAACAAGTGTTAGCTAAAAGATATGAAAGAGAAAATAAAAAAATAAATAAAGAAATAGAAGAAATTGAAAAAAATAAAGAAGAAACTAAAGGGAAAATAGAAAAAGAAGACAAAAAGATGCAAGAAATACAAGCAGTACAAGAAATGATTAAAAATCATCCAAATATGGAACAACTCTTACAAGAAATGCTAAATAAAAATAATTCAATAAGAAGACTAAAATACAAAATATCAAAATTAGATAGTGTAAAAGACAAAGATGAAATAGACAAAAAGAATGATGAAATAAAAGAACTGAATGAAAAACTAGAAAAAGACAAAACTGAAATAATAGATTACTCTGCAAAAAACAAATTAGGTGTAACAAAACGAGCACTAGAGAGTATTATGAGAAATATGGTATATGACAAAGACAAAAAACAAGTAGATATAAATGCTAGTATTAACAAAACAAAAAATGGAATTGAAGAAAACAAGAAAAAATTAGAAAAAGAAATTAAAAGTTATGATAAAAAAATAAAAGGATATAATAAACAAATTATAAATAATGAAA
>CATNCV010000016.1 GCA_950096965.1 uncultured Clostridiaceae bacterium
GATGGCAGGCGCATTGGAAGACCACATCATCTGAATGGCAATCGAGTCTTTCCATGCATAGAAGCGGGTCCCTGAGCGAACAATGCTCCGGTAAAAAGTGAGGACAGGGAACCACTGGATTCCCGTTTTCCGGGCGCCAATCAACCCCGTTGAATGACAAATAGCCGTTCACGAAGTGGGACCCGTCTACCAGCAGGCCACAAGGGGTTTCCCATACCATGTCTTTGATTGCCTGGCCGGTATAAGTCCATCCGCCATAGTAATCAGCGTATGGGCATGTCCCAGGCGGGGTATCTTCCGGCCTACAGCCTTCCGCCAGCAATCGGCGGGTAAGTTCATTGATCACCTTCATAGGCCGGGGCAGGGGATGAGCCCGAAGTGGTTCTTCAACGTATCTCGAAGTTCCTCCGCCGTCAGGCCGTATTCTTTGGCAATACAGCTCTCGCAGACAATCGCCTTATAACCCAGCGCTCTGCCGCACCGCTTATCCCAGGAATTTACCCTGCCATCGCAGACGGGGCAAGAGATGCCCGGGTACCAGCGCAGCTTGGCCGGACTGGAATGTACCTGATCACTCATGGCCGAAGGTAATGGATGTAAGGCTATAGATACGGACCGGCTGGATATTCCACTTCCAGTCGTCTGTGTTCATATCAGACAGCCAGGCAGTATCCCGAAAAACGCCATAGTGGCTGTCCACGCGGACATACGTCCGGTTGACACATTCAGCCTTCAAGCTCTCCACGTCCAACTCTCCCAGTTTCGCCAGTTCCGTCACCATCTGCTCACGGGCATCGCTGGGGGAATAGAACATTTTCGGTACGGAAATGCCGCTGTCACTGGTATGAAGCAGAACATAGCCCACCACACAGCAGGTCTCCACAACCCAGCCGTCCTTGCCGCCGTGTTCTTCCTTCATAAATCTATCCAGCCGAAGGCACGGGTCGCTTCCATTCAGGCAGGCTTCAAAAATGGAGTAGCCGCCCTTATTAGGCTCGAACGCCTTGTTCTCGCTGGAAATGGAATAGGTGCGGTCTTTCCAGGAATAGGTCTCATGATTGTCCGGCCCAAAGGAAGAAAAAGTGATGTAAGCGGTCGGGTGCGTTTTGGGGTGCTTCTTTTCGTGGTCGCGGAACAGCTGCTTCAGTTCCTGATATGTCATGATTCGTCATCCTCTCTAAAAGATTCTGTAAAGGTTTAGGGGAAACCACGTCCCATAAATCTGGTATGTGTTTTTACACAGGGTTTTTCCCTGGTTCAGTCACATCCGTGACATTCATCGCAGGCCTACTCACTCCAGGGCTTGTCCTCATTCTGTAAAGATACTGGCTTCTTCCCCAGCAGCGGATATAGGTTTCATGGGCCTCAGCGGAATCATCTTCATAGCAAAGCATTACCTCCGCTTCCCCGCCGCTATATTTGGCATATCCAGAGTTGCAACCCACTCCTTCGTCTGCCCACCAGTGTTCGATTACAGCGTCAGGGTACATCTGTGCCAGCTTGGCGATCACCTCAAGGGGAGCGGTCCATGAAGTCGTGAACATAATGGTATCCGCACTCTCCGCATATTTTTGTAGGAGTTCACTCCTGTTCCCCAGTTTTCAATACACCAGTCACACCAACTTGTGGTGCCATAGAGCCTCACAATATTGATGTACTGCATTCCAAGCTCACGAAGCTGCTCCTCAGTTTTTCCGCAGTCAGCAACGGAACTCAGATATTGCTGGTCGGTGTATTTTTGGACTTCCCTTATACGCTCGACCTCCGCACGAATACTCGCATCACTTCTGAGAACGGCTTCGATTGCCAAATCTTCGATGCTGCTGGACCTCATTTTCAAAGCCTCCGGTATGGGAATAAGAAGCTCAAAATCAAACGTCATAACGTCTTTCACACCGAAATCGGTTTCCTTTGTAAACAGAGGCAAGGCTGTGATTCCTTCCATCTTCAAAACATCGCTTGACAATGGTAAACACACCATGGTCTAAGTGAAGTGCTATTGGAACCTCTGGGTGCTCCTCTACTGCTGCTTCTACCATTTTCATTAAATAATTTATTCTTGCATATTTTATTGCACTTGCAGATGCTTGAAGTATTACTGGTGATTTTTCCTCAGCTGCAGCATCTACAATTCCTTGTATTATTTCCATATTATTTACGTTAAAAGCTCCTATTGCAAAATGTTCTTTCATAGATTTTTCAAACATTTCTTTTGTTGTTACTAACATATTTTTTCCTCCCTTGTTTTTTTAATAGTTTTATTACTATTATTTAGCATATTATATATTTATATTCATTTTAAGTCAAGTATTCCCATTATTCCCATTAGGAAACGTCCCTAATGGGAACTTGGAAAGAGGATACAATATTTACTGTATCCTCTTTTAAGAAAAATTATTTATTTGTTTATTCACTTACTTTATCCTTGCCTTCTTTGTACTCTTTACAGATTTGCTCAAGTTCTTCTCCTGTAAGTATTTCGTCGACCATGAGTCGTTCTGCAATAACTTTAACGAGCCCTTCGTTATCAGAAATGATTTTCTCTGCCCTTTCCATTCCTGCATCGATTAATTCCTGAATTTCTTTGTCAATTAGCTCTTTTTTGCTTTCTGGCATAAGGAAATAATCTTCATAGTCATAACTTCTGTTTTGGTTATTCTCTTTGTCAGAAAGTCCCCACTTCATAACAACTGCTTTAGCATAGGTATTTACATATTCTAAGTCATTTGAAGCCCCTGTTGAATTTGTTTCTATAATTCTTCTTTCAGCTACTCTTCCTGCTAATGACATTGCTATTTGGTCTATAAAGTATTCTCTTGATCTTATTACATATTCTTTTCTGTCGAAATATGACATTGTAACGCCTGCCCACCACATCATTGGCAATATTGAAACACAAGATATCTTAAAGTCTCTGCGATTTTCACACATAACTTGTAGAATATAATGTCCTGTTTCATGATATGCTGTGGCTCTCTTTTCTTTTTCAGGTATATTTTCATAGTCTTTGAGATCGGCATTATAGCAACTTAATATGCACTCTTTATCTACATATTTTTTTCCTTTTCTTCTTGCTTCTCTAAATGCTTTCTCAAAAATACTTATTACATTTCCTGGCTCATATGAAGGTGATTCGGAAAGAGAGGATGTATATATACCAAATTTTACAGCTTCTTGTGTAGGTTTTACTTTATACTTTTTTTCAAAAAGTTTAAGGTGTGAATCAAGCATTATTCTTAAATCATCTTTTTCTGGTTCTTCTACATACACTTCATTTAAATACTTCGAAATAGCTGTATCTTCTACAAAGTAGCGTTCATAGTCTTCTGATTGTATAGTTGCAATCATTGGAATATTATACCTCTTTATACAGCCATATAACAACATGATTAAATATTCGTCTGTCTTCATATAAAGAGTATTATCAATATATAGTACAATGCTCTTTCTATTTTGAACCAAAAAGTTCATTACTTTCCTTACAGTTATTTCATATGCTCGATCACTTTTTATTTTTAATAACTGTTCTGGTTTTAACTGCAACACTCTTTTGCCTGAGAACTCTTTAGGACATTCATTAGTTGAAATCTGCCTTGCTATTTCATATGCAATTGCAGTTTTCCCTACATCCATTTCTCCTGTAATAAATACATTGTTTCGTACTTTCTGAGAAATATGGAACCATATTTTTTCAAGTTCATGTTTCCTTTTGACAATAGGCTCAATAGGCTTTTGACACAGTTTTTGTGTTACATCTTGTAAATAGTCTGTTAAAGCTTTTGGAACTAACTGATTTGATACTAAATTAGCCTTTACCAGTGCTCCTTCTATTTGTGCTATTTCATATTCTTTTTCTATTTCTTTATCACCAACAATAAATTTATATTGTATATATTCCTTTTTTTGCTTTTTAGCTTCTTCTACACTGTTCCGAACTTTTTCTTCTGGAACGATTAGTGTTGTTATTTCTCCATCTACTTCAACCAAAAAGATTATTCCTACATTTTTCATTTTCTTCATAACTATGTCCTCCTTTTGCTTTACTCCATATTTATGGTTACACTTTTTATATTGTCTATAGTTACAATTTAATAATTTTTCTTTTCTCCCTTCTCTATTATTAATTATGTTGACATTTTATCATGTCAAGTAACATTTTTCAATAGTTTTCTACATTTTTCTACTATTTTTTTATTTTTTATAAATTTTATTGACTTATTCCTATCTGCCTGATATAATGCGGTTACGTAACATATAGTAACTTTATTATTTTATTAAATAAGAAAGGATGAATAATATATGGAAAATAAACGGATTTTAGTTGAGTTGACTGATGAAAAAGATGGCGTAACAGGAACTGCTCAATATTTTTATACGCATTTCCCTGGTACAGTTTATGCTCCTATGGCTGGTTATACAAAAAATGTACCTTTTTTAGTTGATTGTGGTTCATTTCAGGGTATAGATAATATTGATCACTTAAATAGTTCTTTTAATTTCGATATTACTTCACCTGAGTTTAGTATTCTCACTCATGCACATCTTGATCATTATGGTATGTATCCTTTTGCTGTAAGTCAAGGCTTCCGTGCTCCAATATTTACAACATATTCTACAAAAGCCTTCTTATCAGAAGTTTTTTTGCGAGATTGCTTAAGTATTGAAACTAGAAGAGCTAAAAAACTAAATGAAACTCCAAAATATACAGAATATGAAATTGAAGAACTAAAGCACTCTATGATACCTTGTGACTTTCATAATAAAATTAAAATTAGTGATAATGTTAGTATTTACTTTTTTAGTAATGGTCATGTTCCAGGAGCTGCAATTACATTAGTTCAGCTTTCTTACCCTGGTTGTGAGGACATCAATTTTGTTATTACTGGTGATTACAATGATCGTAATGACTTCTTTGAGGTAAAGCCTTTGCCAGAATGGGTATATGAACTTAAAAATGTAATAATTATAATTGAAGCAACTTATGGTGGCATAAAGTCTTCTGACCTTCGCCCTAAATGCTTCATCGACAATGTTGTAGCTGCTCTATCACAAGGAAAGACTTGCATTGTTCCAGCATTTTCATTTGGTCGAATTCAGGAAGTACTATATAAGCTAAAAAATGCTCAAGGGCGTAGGTTAAACCCTAAGTTTGAAACTTATTTAGATGGAAAAACAGCCATTGGTTGTACAAATCTTTTTCTATCTGGAGCATTTAAAATGCACTCACGAGCTAAGAATTTCTTACCTGAAAACTTAACTATTATCGAGGATAAGAATTTGAGGCATTTTTTAATAGATGACCCTACTCCCAAAATTATAGTTTCTTCTTCTGGAAGTGGCAGTTATGGTCCATCACATACTTATATTAAGGGCTATTCTAATAATCCCAATAGTATTGTACATGCTACTGGTCATATTTTCCCAGACTCCAAGTTAGGAAAGTTAAGAGATGATGCTTCCATTGCAACTCAATTTTTTGATACTGACGAATTTTCAGCACATGCTAAGCAGGAAGTATTAGGTGAATTCCCACGACCTTTTAAACATCTCAAGTCTATTCTTATTCATCATGGTGAACTTGAAAGTAAAAATGATCTTGCCTATGTATATAAAGAAACATATGATGCAAGTGTTCATGTCTTATCATCTAAATATGTATATCAAATTACTTCTGATGGAGTTATTGCAACTCTTCACAGAAATTTGAATACAAATGTACCAATTCGTTAAGAAGATGCCTTTTGCATCTTCTTTCTTTTATTTCATGGAAGTTTCACAAGAATATTACTTTGCTATATAGGTGGCTTGATAATGTGACACCCAAAGTCGATTTTTCCTATAATACACAAAAAGATATACAGAAAACTATTTCTGTATATCTTTTTTATTTCTATAAATTAATTATAAACTTTGTCGGTTCTGGGTTCTCTATACCATACTGCCTTAGTTCTTCTAACTCTTGCTTTTTAAGGTGCTTTCCAAATGTTTTCTTTCCTTTCTTGTAATTATAATGTACCTCTCTTATGATAGAACTTTTTATAGTATTAAAGTTATCAATCTTTTTGGTTTTTATGTTGTATATGAATGGAATTACATTTTCTTCGCCTACTAGTTGTTCTACATACTTTCTTTCAGTCTTTGTTAATCGCCACTTTACTTGCCTTATATTCCGCTTCCTTAATGCTTTTATTTTATTCTCAAGTTCCTTAAGCTTTTTGTTTTCAGTATTCATATGAGACCCTCCTAAACATTATTAAAAGTATTTTACACGCATTTATTATATCTTATATTTTTACATTTGTCTACAATTTTTACATAATTTTTATTTATTTCTATAACTACTACACATAGATTCATCTGGTTGTTTAGTATCACAATTTTCTATTGGTGTTACTATTATTTGTTTTAATGAACATTCCTGCTCTTGTAACTTATTATATTTACAGCTAGTTACTGTACAGTTTATTTTTTGGTTGCTTTCCATACTATTTCATTCCTTTCCCGAAATCGGAAGATGGAAGTCAGATGTTGGGTATCGGAGGTCAAATATCTGGCAATGCTGCCAACTTAAAAAGCAATATGTGGAGCTAAAGAGATGTGTAAGTGCGACTCATATTTTGATTGCGACTTTCAACTTCTGGTCTTACATTTTCCTACTTCTGTTTGTCTATAGTATGTTCATTTTTCAAATTATTATTAGCTTGTTTTCTAACTTTTTCATCAAATTCTTCCCATGATTTACTAAATACATGATTTGCAAACATTTCTTTTAAACCTGTTATTTGTTTTAGTCTTATTATTTCGTCTAATTCCATTCCCAAATGCTTTGAAATTTGTTCTTCATTCCACCCCATATCTGTTAAACTCAAAACTATATGTGACATATCTATAATTTGATGAGTTCCTCTTGCTCTATTATGCCTTATTGTGCTTGCCATTCGATTTTCTAAGTCCTTTTCTATTGTTACTACTGGAATTTGTTTTAAATGAAAAAATTCTTTTGCACAACGATATCTATGGAAGCCATCTATTACTATGTATTTATCATTTTGTTTGTCATAGTAAGTTACTATTGGCTGTGTATAGCCATCTTCCTCTATCGAATGCTTTAATAGTTGCATTTCTGGAGGTGCTACTTTATTTGGGTTGTAGTCATTTGCTACTACTTTTTCTATATCGACCATTTTTACATTTAATACTGGAAATTGTATTTCTTTTTCGTTCATTTTTTTGTCCTTTCTTTGTTTGAATTCAGAAGTCGGAAGTCAGAGGTCGGATTTTAGCTTTTTCTTCGAAGTGTGAAGAACTACTCTAACACATAACTTGTCTCTAACCAGCTACCTTTCGAAGAGCTAAGAAATAGTCTTACTACATTACATTAAGCATCAAAGTTTATACTTTTACTTATTCATATTTTCTGCTATTTCTTTGGTCTCTTAAAGCGGGGGCCTACATTTCTTATTTTTCTATATGTTCCCTTTAATTAAGTAAAATATTATAATTATGATATTACAACAAAATTTTTAAGTCCCTCTGTTTTATTTACTTTAAAACCTGTTGAGCTATATAGCTTCTCATATATATTAGTAACTGTGCTAAAAGTAATTTTATTTTCTTTTTTTACTTGTTCTAGTACATCTTTTAGGCACTTGTCTTTTATTCCATAAACATTCTTTATTATATTATTACTAATAGAAACAAATGCTAACACTTTTTCATCATCTAAATATATATACCATATTTTACTATCATCATCATATATTCTATCATTAGTTTGATTTTGTATTAATCTTGACCCAAATATTTTTCCCATATACTCATAAAATTTTTCAGTTTTGTTATTCATTTTTACTACCATGCTTTTTACCTCTTTTCTTAGTATGTTTGACTTTCAATAATTTTTATTAACCTTTTATCATCTGTTTTTGTATTTTTATTTAATAAATTATCCCATTTATGTATTAACCTTTGCAGTTCCTTGTCATCAGATTTTGTTTGTCCAAAAGATAATCTTCTTAAGTAAAAGTCGTTCTTTTCAACTGCTCTTGCTATTCTTCTCCATGATATAGCTTTTTTTTGATTTTCTAATTTACATTCTGCTGTTTCTGGAATTTCTTTAATTTGTACCCCATATTTATTTTTATACCATATCATAAATTTCTTTATTTTTCTGTAATAATGTAGCATTAAATCTCTATTATATATTCCTATGCTTTCTAATAAGAATACTGTATATTCTTCCCATAACATAAACCCTGGTTTACTAGATTTTATATTTCCTAATGCTGTTGTTTTACAGTATATATTACCAAAGTTAACTCCATTTACTCTGTTTAGTACTTTTCCCCATGTTTCATATTCTAAAGATTTATATTGATTTAGCCCATTTCTTTGATCATCTCCATATGGCTGACACAACCTTTGTTCAAATATACCTAGTCCGTTTTTATACATTAGTTCATATATGTAGTTAAACTTTAAATCTAGTTTGCTTACTGCTCCCCATATATCTTCTACTTTCCAGTCATATATAGGATAAAAGTTATATACATCTATGTGTTTTTCATTTACCTTTATTTTTGTTGTCCAACTATGCTCTTTATATTTTATTTTATGGTCTTGAAAAGCTATTGTTCTAAACCTATTTATGCTTTCATCTGTTCTAATACCTATTCCACATGCTACCTTACTATTGTATTTTTTTTGATACCATTGTGCAAATTTTACTATGAAGTCTTCAAATTCTTCCCCTTTTTTGAACCATTCAAATGGATTATTATGTATATTTATAGAATCTTCTGGGAGAGGTCTTACCCATAAGTCTTTACTTTCTTCTTCCCAACATATCCATTTAGGTTGAAGTACTGATACTGCATTTCTAAGAGCCATTGGAAGAGCTATATGGTAAAAGTCCCTTACCTGAGATAATCTTTTCATTTCTTCTATATGCTCTACTGTATATTGGTATTGTGCTTCTAAATCTATAAAAAGTATATCAAATTTCTTATTTAATTTTTGTGCAACTATATTGGCTAATTGAACCATAACTGAACTGTCTTTCCCTCCACTAACACTAAAATATACATTGTCAAATTCAGTTAAAATTACTTCTAGCCTTTCTAAGCTTGCTTGTAAAACATCTTTTTCTAAATATTTTTTCGCCATTTTTTTCTTCCCATTTTATTTTCTATATTTAAAATTATATCATTAATTTTGCTCAAGTCAAGACGTAGGGAAGATTTGGAAAGATTTGAGAGATGAAAAAAAATCTTTCCATTCTTTTTTAATTGTTTTAAAAAAAATTTTTAATTTAAAAAAGAAAGATTTTGGGCTATCCTAAATCTTTCTTAATTTTATATTTTATTATTCTAAGTCATGTCTTGAAAGTATTTGTGCTGGTGTTTTTCTTAATACTCTAAATAACGGTAGTAACCCAACTACTATGTTAAATGCAAATATTAGTATTATGCTTGCTCCTACTACTTTTACATTTATTACAAACATTTTTGATATGTATGGTACTTTACTTAGTGCACTTAGTATATATGTCATTAGTGCTACTCCTAACATACTTGCTGTAGAAGTTATTGCCAGTATCTCTCCTACAAACATTTTATATATATCCCTTTTCTTTACTCCTATTGCTCTTAATATTCCTACTTCTTTTATTCTTGAAAGGAATGATGACCTCATTATTAGGTATATTTCTATTAGTGATATTATAAGTATTATGCTTGCAAATATTATACTACTGTTTATTGAAGTTTTTTGTTCTTTTAGATATTGTTCTTTATCTTTATTATAAATATTTTCTACATATAGATTAAAATCTTTATCAAAGTTTTCAATTACCTTTTCCTCGTCTTTTGCATATATTATAAGATTTTGACTTTGACTAATTAATTTGTATTTGGCTGTATTTTCATTTACCAAATAAGCATTTTCTCCATTACTACTATCATAATATCCTACTACTGTAAGCTCTACATTATTTATTTTTGTTTTTATTTTTTTATTTAATTTCATGTTATATTGATTGCTTATATTTACTATAACTTCATAATCATTTACTGGTAATCTTCCTTTTTTTATGACTATATCATCTATTTTTAAGTTATAATTTATAATAGCTTCCTCTTGTTCATTTTGGTTACTTGCTGTATCCATTATCATCATTCCCATACTATTTCCTGATGATTTAGAGTTACTTAAAATGTTTATAAAGTTACTTTCATATGTATATATTGAAGGACTACTAATATTTACTATTCCAACTATTTTAAATGGTTTCATGTTTTTTATTGTAACTTCTTTTCCTAATAATTGTTCATATGTTTTTAATCCTGCTTGTTTTGCTGCTCCTACTCCATCATTTAGCATTCTGTCTGCTACCATTTTATCTATTACTATTTCGTATTCATTTTCAGCATTTTTTCCTTGTATTATATTATTTTCATTTATCATATTTATTGAAGAAAGTGAACCTGAAAATTCTCCATTTATTCTACTAGTTTGGTAATATTCATCGAATTTTAAGGAAAAACTTACCTCTGAGTCTCCTGGCAATATA
The DNA here is from genome assembly GCA_950096965.1 of uncultured Clostridiaceae bacterium. Classification (GTDB taxonomy): domain Bacteria; phylum Bacillota; class Clostridia; order TANB77; family CAG-508; genus UMGS1663. The sequence continues at coordinate 10,571 of CATNCV010000016.1, forward strand.
TAATTTATTCCTTCTTGTTTTTCATATTCTAAAAAGTTTTCTACTTTTATTTGAGGAAGGTTTACTTTTAAGTAATTTTTATTTTTACTTATGAAATCTTCATCTTGTATGTTAAGTGTTCCTGCAATATTACTTAAGCTATATACTACAAACATTGCTGATACAAAAAAGCCTATTAGTAAAATCTTTTTTAGTATAGAATAATTCATTATTTTTTTGAATCCATTTATTATTGATTTTGCTATACTATATATTGAACTATATTTTTGCTTTATGTTTGGATTTATTATATCTTTTAAATTATAGTTGTATTCTTGGTATATGGTTTTATCTATTTTTTTATAATTATCATCTACAAGCTCTATACTTGAAGTTTCATCTATTACTTCTACTTTTTGAAGATTTGATTTTATATATATATTTCCATTTTTTACAATTATTTTTAAGTTTAAATTATCTTCTTTCTGAGAATATATATCTATATTAACATTTCCTTTATTTATATTTTCATGTTTCTCAAAATCCTTTAGATAGAATTTATTATCTATTCTATAGTCTAAATCTTTACTATCAGTATTTTCATAATCTTTTAGTACTGTTCCATCTTGAAGTTCTATTATTCTTGATGCATAAAATTTCGCAAGTTCTACTTCGTGTGTTACAAGTATTACTAATCTATCTTTTGAAATAGCTTTTATTATATTCATTATTTCTAATGAATTTTTGCTATCTAAGTTTCCTGTTGGTTCATCTGCTATTACTATGTTTGGATTTTTAACTATTGCTCTTGCTATACCTACCCTTTGCCTTTCTCCTCCTGATAACATACTTGCTAGCCTATTTCTATAACGGTACATATTTACACTTTGTAATACATAGTCTACTCTTGTTTTTATTTCTTTTTTGTCTTTTATTCCTACCATTCTTAAAACTAGTGCCACATTTTCATATACTGTCATATTATCTATTAGTTTGTAATCTTGAAAAATATAGCCTATATTTAAATTTCTTATTTTATCTACCTTAGAACTTGTTCTTCTAGTTATTTTTTTGCCATTTATATATATTTTTCCTTTACTTATTTTATCTAGTCCACCTATACTATTTAATAAAGTAGTTTTCCCACTTCCTGATTTACCTAACAATGCTATCAGACCATTTTCTCCAAATTCAAGAGTAGTATTGTTTATAACATGTATTTCATTTCTTTTATGTCTATTAAAATATTTATTGGCATTTTCTATTTTTATCATATTTTTCTCCTTTTTATTAAATGTTGGAAGTTAGAAGTTTGAGTTGGATTCCCACTTTTAAATTTCTTCATTATATGTTTTTATTGCTGATTTTTTAAATATTTTTTTAGCAAATCTTCTTGATATTAGTCTTGACATTACTATTAAAATTATATACATAAGTATATACTCTCTTAAACTTAAAAATTCTATTAAATTATTTACAAAGCTTATATTTACAATGTTATATTTTACTAAAGCAATAAATCCTAAAAAACTTAAATATGCTAGACTAGAATTTATGAATAGTTCTATGTCTAATATTCTTTTTACATTTTTTGTTGTTGCTCCTAGCATTCTTAATGTTGTAAAATATACATTTCTTGATTTTAGTATTATTCTTATTATGAAATATGAAATGAAAAATAGTCCAAAAATTAGTATACATGTTACTATTAGTTTAAATATCTTAACAAATTGTACTAATGTTATATTATCATTTACTTTGAAATCTTTTATAGATTGTGCCTTTATTCCTATATCTTTTAATTTATTTATTGTTTCTTCTATTTTTTCCTCATCTTTTACAAATACTGATGATTGATATGGCGCTTTATTAAATAGATTTATATATTCTTCTTCGTTTATAAATACTGATGATGGATATTCATCATACTTTTTATAGCCTGTTTGCCTTGTAAATGTATTTTTTGAATATGTTGATGCTATTTTTACATTAAGCTCGTCTTTATAATATATGTTTTCCACTAATATTTTGATGTCTCTATTTCGTGCTCTACCATTTTGGCATAAGTAATTTAGGTCTTCTGAAACTATTGCTTTTCCTTTTTCTACGTTATCACTTGGCATAATTCTAAAATATGGATTCCCGAACTGTAGAAGTGTAGTATTTGCCATTAAATAGACTTTTTATTGTACTATAATTTTTATTAATACTATTTCTAATTTCTTGTATTATTTTTTCATTTACAAATAATGTTGTTTTTAAATAGCCTCCTAAAAATGAATCTGTATCTTCATATGTTTCTATTCCTACTATTTTTAAAGTTATTCCTTCTTTCTTTTCGCCTGAGTTATCATCTCTTACCCAGTATTCTTTTTCTAGAATTTTTTCAAAGCCTTCTCTTAAATAATAACTGTCTTGTGGAACTTTTAGTATTACTTCATTTTCTTTTTCTGGTGTTCTTCCTCCGTGTTAAATTTCCTTTATAATGTTTTACATCATACATTTTTCCATTTATATACATATCATTTTCATTATATATAGCAAATGAATTATCTAATAGTAGGTCATCTTTTATTATATAATCTATGTTTTCTATATTAGATATTTTTTCATAATCTTCTTTCGTAAAGTTTGATTTATTCTCCTTTTTTATTATTATTCTATTATCTGATAAGTCTCTAAAATAAAAGTTATATCCTTGTTTATTTGCTTCATATTCTGTTTGTTCAAAACTTGCATATTCACTAAGTAGTGAAGCACTTATAAATAGGAATACTGCAAATAGCAATAAAAACTTTGTTATTATATTAAATGTGTTTCTTATTCCTAGCCTATATTTATTTGCTACTGTTATTTTGTTATACTGGCTGGTTTCCACATGTTCTAGTTTTTGTACTTCTTTTATCATTTTGTTTTCAATTATTCTTCCATCATGCATTTTTATAATTCTTGTTGCATATTCCTCTACTTGTTCTATGTTATGTGTTACTACTATTACCAGTTTATCTTTTGCTACTTTTTTTAGTAGTTCTATTACATCTTTACTTGCTTTAGCATCTAGGTTTCCTGTTGGTTCATCTGCTACTATTATTGGGGTTTCTTTCACCATAGCTCTTGCTATTGCTACTCTTTGTTTTTGACCTCCTGATAGTTTTGATACTTTTGTATTTTTGAACTTAGCAAGTCCAACTTTCTCTATCATTTCTAGCACTTTTTTCTTTACTTCTTTTCTTTTATAGCCATTTAATAATAGTACAAGTTCTATATTTTGGTATACAGTGTAACTATTTATAAGGTTGAAGCTTTGAAATATATTTGCTATATATTTTCTTCTATAATCTTCGAAGTCTTTTTCTGTATAGTGGCTGGTTTCTTCTCCATTTATATACATTTCGCCTTCTTCATAACTATCTAGCCCAGAAAGAACATTTAAAAGCGTACTTTTTCCACTACCTGATTCACCTGTAATTACTACAAATTCGCCCATTTTTAGCTCTAGGTTTATTTTTGTAAAACCTGTTGATATTAAACCTTTATTGTAGTAAAACTTTGATACATCTTTTAATTTTAACATTTGCTTATCCCCTTTCTCTTTTTAGAATTATATCATAAGAGTTTTGGCTTTAGTATAGTATTTAGAAAATATTAATAATTTGTTTATAGCTACTTTACATTTTTATTTAATTTTGTGCAATTATTTCTCTTTATAATTTTATGGTGTTTTTATTGTGAAGATATTTATTAGAATCTATATTATTTAATATACAAAAAAATCTCAAGTTATAATATAACTTGAGATTTTTTGTACTTTTATTCAGTAAAAAACACACGAAGTCCTATGTATTTTCCATTGACAAAATATTCTTCTATTTTGTTTTCTATATAAAGCCTTTTAATAAATTTATAGCACTTGGGGCTTATATTTAATTTGGACTTTATTCCTCTTGTTTCTCCATACGTATAATTCCTAAAAAGAGTATAACCATCACACACTTCTGTTTTGTCAATATCATAATCAGCTAATTCTAATAACATTTGCTTAAACAAAAACTGAGCTAATTTCTTTTCATCCTCAGCATACAATGAATAATCATAATTTAACTTTTTTATTCTTTCTTGTGCCCATGTTGGTTTTTCTCCTCTTTCCCATTTTGGAATAGCAAGAGTAATGCCTTTTGCATTTAATGAAGGATATACAATAAATCCTAATGTTTCAATAGTTTCAATCATAAGATCTATAGGAATATCTGTCCACTTTATATCACATTCATATTCATAGAAAGGTATTGGCTTGATTTTCTTTTTCTGTCCTTCTATTGCTCTCCATGGCTTTTTGCCATAGCCGAATTTTTTATTCAACCAATTTTCTACAATGCTTTGTACCTCTTTTTGTTTCTTTTCTCTTTCTGCCTGTTCCTTTTTCCTATTTTCTTCTTCCCTCTTTTTCTTTTCATGTACTACATTTTTACAGTGTTCCCATAAAACCTGTATTGGCTCCCTTTTACCACTTGCTAACTTTGGATCAACATTCATCATATATTTCTTCCTCCTTAAAATAATTTTTTTAAGAACATAACTACTTTTATTTTGCATTTCTGCAAGTCCTATATATATTATCACAATTTTATGTTACTGTCAATGTATTTTGTAACATATTTATTGTAAACCTATATTCTAAAATATTTAGAAATGAAAAAATAAAATTAGTAAAAAATTTAATATAAAAAGTAAAATATTTAAAATATGTTTAACTAGTTTAGATGACATACTAAATATTTGTGTATATGATAAAAATTTATAAAAGTATTAGATAAATGAGGTTTCCTAAAAATTATAAGATGTTATTAAATTTAATAACTTTTAAGTGTAATATTCACACTTTTATAATTTTTCTTCATATTATATATAAAAACGAAGGGAGTTTATTTTTTATGGATTATGAAATAATGATGAATGGAAATATTAAAATTGGGCAACATGCACCTGATTTTGAGGCTACTTCTACTATGGGTAATATATGTTTAAATGATTATAAAGGTAAATGGGTTGTTCTATTTTCTCACCCTGGTGATTTTACCCCTGTGTGTACTACTGAAATGATAGCTTTTAGTAAAGCAAATACATACTTTGAAAGGCTTAATACTTGTTTAATTGGGCTTAGTGTTGATAGTAACCCTGCTCATTTGGCTTGGGTTTATGATATTTATTGTAAAACTGGTATTGTTGTACCTTTTCCTATAATTGCTGATAGGAATGGGGTTATTGCTAGAAAATATGGTATGATATCTAGTGATGTTAGTACTACTGAAACTGTTAGAAATGTGTTTATTATTGATGATAAGGGTATTGTAAGACTTATATTGGTTTACCCATTAAATATAGGTAGATGTATTCCTGAAATTTTAAGGTGTATTGAAGCTCTTCAAACTTCTGATGAGTCACACGGTTCTACACCTGCTAATTGGATACCTTGTGAGCCTATTATTGTAGCGCCTCCTAATACTTTTGCTGGAATTCAAAAGAGGAATGAGGAAATTGCTAAAAATAGGAATGGAATGAGTTGGTATTTGTCTTTTAAGAATCCTGATAAGTGTATTAGTGCAGATATGGAGCAGGGTTGTAGGAAGCTTGAGGATGGAAATAGGATTCACAAAAAGGGGCTGTAAAAAAAGTCCCTTTTTGTGAGCTTTATAAAATATCATTTTTCATTTTCTTCAAAAAATTCTACAAAATTAATCATTGGCGTATCTATAATTGGCATATTACTTAAAGATGTATTTGTATGTATATATGCTCTTATAAGATGTGATATTGTGGTTGCGCCATTTAGTTTTAACATTTGGGTAAATTCCTCTTGACTTAGTTCTTTTTTTCCTGAAAATATTGCTTGCATTAAAATATGAATTTTCCCTAAATCATTTTCATTGCTTTTTAGGTCAATATCATAAAACATCTCAATTTGACCTTTATAATCTTCCTTTTCTTTAGTAATATTATTTATTGCAAATCCTACATTAGTATCTATATTTAGTTCTATTCCTTGTTCTATCCTATTTTGTAAATTAATAGAAAATTCTTTAACGTAACTATCCAACATTTGTAAATTTGCTATTGCATTCATTATTAAATCCTCCCTTTTCATTAATATACTTCTTTGTTATATATATGATATTTCCTTCTGATTCATAGTTGTAATTTTTATTATTTAGATTATGTGTATACTTTGTAGTGGAAACATTTTTTATTTCTTTTAATATATTTAATAGTACATCACTAAAAAACTTATTAGAATTATCTAATTTTCTACTAATTTGATGTATAAGTTTAAACGTTGGATTATATCTACCGCTTTCAAGTTTTGATATCATTGTTTGATTCATTCTTAATTTTTTTGCTAACTCTTCTTGTGTTAAATTATGTTCTTTTCTATAACTTAACAATTCTTTTGATATAGCATAATATATCTCTACTAATTCTAAAAGTTCGTCAACATTTGATGTATCTTTTGATATTGTTTGATTTGTATTTAATAAACCTTTCTTATTCATCTTTAACCTCCTTATTATATATATTAATTGCCTTTTCTATATTGTCATTATATGAATTTTTTCCTGCTTTTTTATTTCCATCTTCATTAAAAGCTGATAATAATATTATATTTTCTCCTTCTTCTATTATATATATGCATCTGAAATTGGAATTTTCTCTATATTCATATCTATATAAGCTATTACCATTCAATGCATTCTTTTGTTTATCATTTAATTTTAATTTTTCAAATCTATTATATTGTTCAAACTTTTTTCTTAAAAAATCCGTCGAAAATTTTTCTATAAAAGTATTTATGTTTGTAGTAACAATTTTGTTTATATCTTTATAGCAACTATTTGAACAGTATATATTATTTTTTTCTAATACTTGAAACATTCTTAGTAGTTTTTCATTTTTTGTCACTTATTTTCCTCCTCTTTTCGATTTTCAAATATTACTTATAAGTAATATTATATCACATTTATTATGATTTTCAATACATTTGAAAAAAATATTTAATAAAATAAAAATAGGAACACAGTTTTTTATAAACTCTGCCCCTATTTTAATAATTTCCAAATTAAATCGGTATGGAATTACCTAAACTTTCTATCGTTCCCAACTAAAATCAGTATGGGTTCACCTTGTTTTTTATGAATTTATTATATATTGCATTATGTGAAATGTCAATTGATTTTTTGATTTATTTTTGAAAAGTTTCTTACATTTTTCGACTTATATTTCTGATTTTTCTTTTAAAGCTTTTTTATATCCTAATTTATATACTATTTGATATGTAGAGTAAAATAATATTCCTATTATTCCTCCTGCTGTGTCAATTATAACATCTAATAACTGCCCTGTTCTCCCTGCTACAAAAGTTTGGTGGTATTCATCAGTTCCTGCGAATATAATACATATTATTAATGCTATTATTACTGACAAAAAGTATTTTTTATGTTCTAATACAATATTCATTAGTATCATAATAAAAAATGTTAAAACAAAGTAGACTGTAGCATGTATAACTTTTCTCATTGGTGCATTAATAAGCTGAGATACTCTCTCTATTTTTTGTTCATTTGGATGTGATGAGGTTATTCCATAGTTATTTGTAATTTCTAATGCATCTTCTATGAATATACTTATAATGTCTGTACTTTTACCATTTGAGTTGTTGGAATTCATACTAGATAGTTTATATATACACAACATCCATGTTATTGATATTAATAATATGATTATTATTTTTAGTGCTTTTTTCGTATTTGTCACTCCCTTTGCTTGTTTATAAATTTTCTTTTACACACTTTAAAGCTTCTAGTATTACTTTGTCCATATCAAAATATTTGTATTGCCCTAGTCTTCCTCCAAATATTACTTTATTATCATTTTTTGCAAGTTTTGCATATTTTTCATATAAACTATTATTTCTGTCGTTGTTTATTGAATAATATGGTTCTTTTCCTAAATCCCATTTGTCTGGATATTCTTTTGTTATTACTGTTTTATGTGATGTAGTATCAAATTCAAAATGTTTATGTTCAATTATTCTTGTATATGGAACTTCATATTCTGTGTAGTTTACCACTGCATTTCCTTGGTAATTTTGCTCATTTAGTATTTCTGTTTCAAATTTTAAACTTCTATATTCTAACTCTCCATATTTATAGTTATAATATTGGTCTATTGGACCTGTGAATATTATTTTTTCTGCTATGTTTTCTAGTTCTTCTCTGTGTTCAAAGAAATCACAGTTTAGTTTTACTTCTATTCCTTCAAGCATTTTTTCTATAATTTGTGTGTAGCCTCCTATTGGAATACCTTGGTAGATGTCATTAAAATAGTTGTTATCATATATGAAGCGAACTGGAAGTCTTTTTATTATAAAACTTGGTAACTCAGTTGCCCTTTGCCCCCATTGTTTTTCAGTGTAACCTTTTACTAACTTTTCATATATTGTTTTTCCTACTAAGCTAATTGCTTGTTCTTCTAAATTCTTTGGCTCTGTAATTCCCGCTTCTTTTTTCTCTTCTTCTATTTTTGCCATAGCCTCTTTTGGAGTTACTACTCCCCATAGTTTGTTGAAAGTATTCATGTTGAATGGCATATTATATAGTTCGTCTTTGTAGCGTGCTACTGGTGAGTTTGTGTAGCAGTTGAATTCGGCAAACCTATTGATGTAGTCCCATACTTCTTTATTGCTTGTATGGAATATGTGTGCTCCATATTTATGTACGTTTATTCCTTCTATGTTTTCTGTGTAGATGTTTCCAGCTATGTGCAGGCGTTTGTCTATTACTAGACATTTTTTGCCTTTTTTATTTGCTTCATGGGCAAATATTGAACCGAATAGGCCTGAGCCTACTATTAGGTAGTCATATTCCATATTATTTTTCTCCTATAATTTTTTGTCTTACTTTATTCATTATCGAGTTTATAAATTCATCTTTTAGTAATATTAGGCACCCTACATATATTATAATTCCTATTACTACTTGTATCATTATGCAAATTAGATTGTTTTGTATTATTTTCTCTATTATAATACATATGGCAAACATAATAAAAGCTGATAATACATATTTTATAGATAATTTTAGTGTTTTTGATATATTAATATCTTTTTTTACATATACGAATTGTACTATTGTTACACATATTTCTGCTATAACAGTAGCTATCGATGCTCCTATAGCCCCATATTTTCTTATCAGTAATAAGTTTATTCCAAAATTAGTAATTGCACCAACTATAACTGAAATTGTATATTCCTTTTGTCTTTTAGTTGGCAACAAATATTGTGTTCCTATTACATTACTTAACCCTATCGCAAGTAAAATAGGCGCTATAATATTCATCAACATAGAAACTTTTTCATATCCTTGTCCAAAAAATATAGGTACAAAACTATTTGAAATTGCAATTATCCCAAATATCATAGGAAATGATAATAAAAATACAAAATTAAAAGAGTTTTTTATATATTCTTGTATCTTTTCTTTATTTCCTTTTATATATGTATTAGCCATTCTTGGCATCATTACTGTTCCTAGTGATGTTATAACCATAAGTAACATCTTTACTATTTTTTGGCTTTGTTCATAATATCCTACCTCTGACTTATCAGAAATTATAGTTCCTATCATTACTTTGTCTAAAACAGTATATATTTGTACTGCTATTTGTGGAATAAACAATCCTATTGTAGGCTTTAGGTGCTTTATAATATTTAAGTCTTTAATTTTTATTTTGTTTATATATTTAGGCAGGTATAAGCATAGAGAAACATTTCCTAAAAGTGTAGATACAACATATATCCAAAAATATTTTATTAAATCATTTTGTGTTTTTACAAATATAAAAATACAAACAATACTGATTATTTTTATAATAATATTTCTTGTTACTGTTTTTTTGAATTCTTCTAGACCTTGAAAAAACCAACTTATATCTAAACAATTAGCAAACATTTCTAATAGTAATATCATATAATAAATACTATATTCTCCATTTCTTGCAAAAGTAAAATAAAATATTATCATAGAAATTGCCATAGTGCCAAATCTTAGTATAACAATTTCCCAAAATGTTTTGCTACAACGCTCTTTGTCTTCTTGTAAATATGCAATTTCTCTTTGACCATATATTGCTATTCCTAAAGAACCAAACAATATGAAATATGTTACTATTGATATAGTATAACTATATATTCCTATCTTTTCTGCCCCTAGTACTCTTGATATATATGGTGTAGTTATTAGTGGTAATATTAATATTAATATTTGATATACTAAATTATATATGTAGTTCTTAGTTATTGACTTTTTCATCTTTATATTAATCCCCTTTAAAAGTTTCAATTAATTCAATATAATTTTTTGCGAATTTTTCTTCATTAAAATTCTTCTCATATATTTTCTTATTTCTATTTCCAATATCTTTAATTTCATTTTTTGATAATTTCGATAAGTTTATTATTTTAGTTATCGCATCTGCTTCATTTTCAAAAAATTCTATTCCTGAATTTTCATATTTTTTAAAATATTTATTTCCCCCTGTATAACTTGCTAATATCGATATTCCAAGTGACATTACTTCTAACAGAATTAAGTCAAAGTATGTTTCTCTATTTGGAAGTATAAATAAGTCCGATGCTCCAATAATTGAATGTGGGTCATTAGTCCAGCCAACTTCTATCCATTTTTCATTTTCTATTTTATATAAAGGTCCTTCTTTTCCAGCAATAATAAAATAAATATCTTTATTATCTTTTAATACTTTTTTAGCAATTTCTTTTAATCTATCATATCCTTTAACTTCATTATGTCTTCCTACATAACTGATTAGAAAAGCATCTTTGGGTATATTATATTTTTGTCTTATTTCATTTTCGGTAATGTTTGCTATACAACCACTTATTCCAGTTGGTATATACCTATATTTTTCTTTATTTATTTCTTTTATACTTTTATACTTTTCCCATTGATTGTAATAAGGTTCTTCTGCCTCTTCGCACGGAAATACTATATAATCTGCTCTATTAAATGCATATTCATCTACTTGTTCTAATTTATTATATTTTTCTTTAACATTATTCATAGTATATTTATCTATACAACTATCAATTAACTCTTGATATGCTGGCTTTGGTGAGTGTGATGTTAAAAGTACTTTCCCTTTATAATTTACTAATGTATCTTTTACACTATACATATCAAAGGTAGAATGAAAATGAATAAATTTATAGTTATTAAATTCAATTTCGTTATTTTCCTTTTTTCCGTTTATAATTGAATTGTAAAGTCTTATATTATTTGCATTTCTTCTTATAAATTTAGGTATCAATTTTTTTATTTTCTTAAATACTATATGTACTTTATCTTCTATTGTATATGTGTTATTTATAAATTCTATATTTTTTGCTTCTACTATATCTAATCCTTTTTTCAAATTATATAAATATCCATTTGGTCCTCCTGTTGGCTTTAACATATTTATATTTTTGTATATTAATATTTTATTATTTTCCATAAATAACTCCATTCTAATTATTGTTTAATAACTCTTTCCATTTTTCTCCTATTTTTTCATATGAATAATCTTCTGATTTTTTTCTTGCATTATTTGCTAGTCTTTGTATCTCTTCCTTATCACTTGCCAGTTTCTCCATAGCCTGTGCATATTTATTTACATTATATTTTTCTACTATAATTCCTGTTTGAATACCATTTGTCAATTCCTTCATAGCATCAATATCAAAACTAATAATTGGAAGTCCCATTTCATATGCTTCTAATACTACCATTGGCATTCCTTCCCATCTAGAACTTAGTAAATATACTGATGAATTTAACATATATTTTTTTATATCATTAGTAAATCCATCTATTTTTACTCTATCTTCTAAGTTTAATTGTTTTACTAATTTTATAATCTTATCTTTATCTTCTCCCTCTCCTACTATAGTTAAAGTCCAATTTTTATTTTTTTGTGCGAATATTGAAAATGCTTCTATTAACAAGTCATATCCTTTTACATAATTGAATCTTCCAGCTGCTAAAAAGTTGTTTTTTGTTAAATCTGATATCTCTTTACTTACAAAGCTTTTTGGATTATTTATTACTATGCTTTCTATATTAAATTTTTTATCTATTTTTATTTTGTCACTTTCTGTTAGCACAATATATTTATCTAATTCTGATATTCTTTTTTCATACATTTTATCCTCATGCCAATAATTGATTTCCTTTGTATTAAAATACGCATCAAAAGAACTGTGTTGCCATCCTATTATTTTAGATAAAATTTTATCTTTTATAAATGTCAATAATATACTATATTTTCCTCCTATTCCTATTACATAGTCAATTTTTTCATTATTAATTATACTTATAAGACTATTTAGATAACATCTATCTCTATTGTAATATATTTTTTCTATTATTCTTTCATTTTTTTTCATAATATTAGTTTTTCTATTTATTTGAGATAAAATCTTCCAAAAAATTGTTTTTGTTCTATCTTTAGCACTCTTTTCTTGCATATAAATTATTTTTATACGTTTATCCAGTTTATATCTATTATGGTCTTCTTTTGTTTTTGAATCTGTACAAATAATTGTTATATCATATCCATATTCTAATAATATATTTGAAATAATACTTGTTACTCTTTGCTCTCCACCCAAGCTAAATGGAGTTGGCATAAAAAAAGCTATTTTCATCTTTTCTTCCTTTTCTTATTTTATTACTATAATATTTTTTATTTATTGATATATATTCTTTTTATATTATTTTTTGTTTTTTAATGTTATATTTACCATATTTTTATATAGTTTCATAAATTCTTTTATTTGATTCTCTATCGAATATTTCTCTATATTATCTTCTATCGCTTTATAATATTTTTTAATATTATCCCTATTTTCAAAATATTGTATCGCTTTTACTAATTCTTCAATATTGTCATATTGGTACAACAATCCTGTTTGTATATTGGTTATAGTTTCCAAAATTCCTGCTCTATTAGCACCTATTACAGGAAGTCCGTATTGATTCGCCTCTATCACTACTCTTCCAAAAGGTTCTTCCCATATTGATGGAACAATTAACACGTCATTTTTAAGCCATTCATTTTTTAGTTTATCTGTTGAAAGTTGTCCATAATATTTTACTTTGTGATTTTCTTTTACTCTTTGCTTTACTATATTTTCTAATTCACCTTTTCCATATATATGTAATGATATATTTTCATTTTTAATTTTTGAAAATGCCTCTAGCAAATTTCTTATTCCTTTATTTTCTATAAGCATTCCTACATACATAAATTTAATTTTCTCTTTGTTATCAATGTTTCTCTTTTGTATTATTTCTTTGGTTTCTTTTATATTAATATTAATCGCATTATAAATACATTGTTTTTTGCTTTCACTAAAATATCCTGCTTCTATAAATTTATTTAAAGTATAGTTTGATGGTGCTGTTACTATATCAACGTATTTCGTTCTTTTTCTCATAAATGGTTGAAACACTAATTTAGATATTTTTTCTTTTGATACTATTGGATATAGCATCCAATAGTCTCTTAATGTATGTATAATAGGTATATTATATTCTTTCTTTGCTATTTTCCAAATAATATTTGATATTCCATATAAATTATTAGTATGTATTAGATCTGGTTTAAAATCTTCTATAACTTTTCTTATTTGCTTCTTTATTAAAATATTATTGATATCAAAAAACTTTTTTAATAGCCTATTGTTCTGAATTATTTTGTTTTTTCCTCTATATATTTGTACACCATTTATAGTTTCTTTAACGAATTGTTCTGTTGCATCTAATGTATAAACAGCTACTTTATTTCCTTCTTTCACTAAATTTTCACTTAATATTTTTACACTATTTTCAGTTCCTCCAACCATATTTGGATAATAAAATGTATTAACTATTAGTATTTTCATTTGCTTCTTTCCTTATTATTTTTAATTTATTATAATTTATTGAAAACTTAGTTATTAAAAATCCATAAAATATTGGGTAAACTATACTTCCTCCATATAAATACCCCCCTGTAATACTATTTATAAATAAAAATAACCCAATTCCCAATGT
>CATNCV010000017.1 GCA_950096965.1 uncultured Clostridiaceae bacterium
GTAGGGGGAGCGAATAAGTTAACATGTAGCGTGGCGAAACCATTTTGTTCTTGTATAGGTAAAATAGTATAATTTAACTATTAATAATATTAAATTTAAGAAATACTTGAAAACTTTACACTATATTTTATACAATAATTTTTTAAAATATGAAAATTGAAAAAAATAATAACATGTTAATTAATGTAAAATATAGCTTGATATTAAGCTAAAAATAATATATAATGAATACAGTTATTTTGGGAGGAAATGTATGCAAAAAGCAATGAAAATAGTTGGTAAAATAATATCTTTATTAATTACATTAACATTAATATTTATAGCTTATAAAGTATATAGTATAAATAATTTTAATGAATATATAAGGGCAGAATATAATAGTGGACTTTCTAATTTTTCAAGAGATACCCAAAATAAATATTCAAAAAAAGATAGTTACAAAGTAGAAAATACAGATTATAATGATGCAATGTTTTTTAAAACTATACCAGTTATACCAAATACATCATATAAAGTAAGTTGTATGGTAAAAACTGAAAATGTAGTAAATAAAAGTGAAAATACAGACGCAGGAGCACATATCTGTATAAATGAAACAACAGAAAAATCTGATAATGTAGTAGGAACAACAAATTGGACAAAAATAGAATTCATATTTAACTCAAAAAATAGAAACGAAGTTCAAGTTGGTTTCAGACTTGGAGGCAACTTTGATGACTCAAAAGGTACAGCTTGGTTTTCAAATATAACAATAGAACAAGGTATAGCAGACAATTCTAACAATTGGAAGTTTTTATGCTTAATATTTGATAAAACAGATGTAAATTTAGAAATAAATGGAGGAGTTAAAAACTTTAATTTAACACTATCAAATTCAGATGTAGAAGATATGAAATTATGTATAAACAGATTCAAAAATTCTATGGAACAAATGTCAAATGGAAAAATGAAAGTAGAATGTAATATTTTAGAAGTAAAAACACCAATAACATCTATGTCATATGACGATGAGAATGGATATTTTGTGTCACCATATGATGTAAAAAATGTCATAGACAAATATATACAAATGGGAAAATATGACCATATATTTATAGCATTTAGAACAGGAGATATAAATGCAAAAAATGAAATACCTGTAAATGACTGGATAGGACTTGGAAGTATGGAATATAGAAATGTAGGCTTTTCAAATATAAGACTTCCAAATAGTGATTCAAACTATATATATAAATATGATGAAAGAATAAATACATTTCCAGAAGAAGTATATGTACATGAATTTTTACACAGTTTAGAAAGGAATGCATCAGAATATGGTTATGAAAGACCAGAGCTACATGATAATGAAAAATATGGTTATAAAAGTCAAAGTATAATAGGTTTAAAAAAATGGTATGAAGACTATATAAATAAAAATATAAAATCTTCTATCAAAGGTTATGTTGGACTTCCAGAAGAAATATATACAAAAAAGCCATCAAAAACCACAGATTTTGAATATTCCAGAAAATTAAACCATTTTGAAGAACCACAAAATATAATAGAAGGATTAAATATATTATTTAAAAGAATAGGAAATATATTTAATGAAATAAAGACTGGAATACGGAAGTCAGAAGTAAGAAGTCAGACAATAGAAGAGTGGTAGCAAGAAAAGGAGAAAAAATGAAAGTATCAGAATTCAATTATAATTTACCAGAAGAACTAATAGCACAAGTACCAATAAAAAATAGAGATATGTCAAGACTAATGGTATTAGAAAGAAAAAATAAAACAATAGAAGACAAAATATTCAAAGATATATTAGAATACTTAAAGCCAGGAGACTGCTTAGTAAGAAACAATACAAAAGTACTACCAGCACGATTATATGGAGTAAAAGAAGAAACCAGAGCCAATATAGAATTCTTACTATTAAAAAGAATAGAAGGAGACACTTGGGAAACAATGGTACACCCAGGAAGAAGGCTAAAACCAGGAACAAAAGTAACATTTGGAGAAGGACTATTAAAAGCAGAAATATTAGAAGTGCTAGAAGGAGGAAACAGAAAAGTACGCTTCGAATATGAGCGGAATATTTAATGAAATATTAGATAAAATAGGCTTAATGCCACTACCGCCATACATACATGAAAGTTTAAAAGAAAAAGATAGATACCAAACAGTATATGCAAAACATGAAGGATCAAGCGCAGCACCAACAGCAGGTTTGCACTTCACAGATGAATTATTAGAAAAAATAAAAGAAAAAGGTATAGAAATAGCAAATGTAACATTGCATGTAGGAATAGGAACATTCAGACCAGTAAAAGTAGAAAATATAGAAGAGCACGACATGCACAGTGAGCACTACTACATAAAAAAAGAAGATGTTGAAAAAATAAACAAAGCAAAACAAAATGGAGGAAGAATAATAGCAATAGGAACAACATCATGTAGAGTACTAGAATCAATAGCAAACGAAAAAGGCCTAGTAGAAGAAACAGAAGGAGACACAAACATATTCATATATCCAGGCTATAAATTTAAATGTATAGACGCACTAATAACAAACTTCCATTTACCAGAATCAACACTAATAATGTTAGTATCAGCATTAGCAGGAAAAGAATACACAATGGAAGCATATAAACACGCAGTAAAAGAAAAATACAAATTCTTCAGCTTCGGAGACGCAATGTTTATAAACTAAAAGGGACGACCCTTTTTCAAAAATTTTTACTAAAGGGGACACCCAATCTTAAAAATATGGGGGAAAAAGATAGGGCTAATTAAATAGGGGCAATTATAAAAAGAAAGGAAGATGTAATATGCCTAGATTAGCTAGAAATCAATTAGAAGGAAAGCAATTTATTCATGTAATGGTACAAGGGATAAACAAAGAAAAAATATTTTTTAAGGAAAGAGAAAAACTAGAATATATAAAGTTATTAAACAAATATAAAAATGATTATAATATAAGTATTATAGCATATTGCATGATGGATAATCATGTACATATATTAATTGATACAGGTAATATAAACAATCTTACAAAATACATGCATAAAGTAAATACATCATATGGAATTTATTTCAATAAAAATAGAAACAGAGTAGGATATGTATATAGAGACAGATTTAAAACTCAAGCAATAAATAATATGGAACATTTATATAATTGTGTATTATATATACATAATAATCCAGTAAAAGCGAAAATATGTAGGAGAGCTAAGGAATATAAATTTTCTTCATATAAAACCTTTTTATATAAAGAAAATGAAAATATAATGATAAAAATTTTTGGAAATAAAAATGCATATATAGAATCAAACAATAATCAAAATGTAATAGATATGAATTTTTTAGAAGACGAAAATGACAATGATGAAAATATTAAAAACACAATAAATGATTATTTTATAAAAAACAAAACAAATTATTTAGAATTAAAAGTCAAAGATAATTTGCTAGAGCCAATAGTAAATGAACTAAAGAAAACATATAATCTATCTAATATAAAAATATCAAAATATTTAGAAGTTAGTAAATATAAAATTGATAAAATAACAAATAATAAAATTTAAAGGAGTGTCCCTTTTAGTAAATTTTTTCGAAAAAGGGTCGTCCCTTTTAGAAGGAGAAGATGAATGAAACAAGCAATTACATATGAATTATTACATGAATGTAAACAGACGGGTGCAAGGAGGGGAGTTATTCATACTCCTCATGGAGATATACAAACACCTATATTTATGCCAGTGGGAACACAGGCTACAGTTAAGTCTTTGACACCAGAAGAACTAAAAGAAGAGGTGGAGGCTCAAATTATTCTTTCAAATACATACCATTTGTATTTAAGACCAGGTAGTAAAATTGTTAAAGAGGCAGGGGGGCTTCATAATTTTATGAGATGGGATAGACCGATTCTTACTGATAGTGGGGGCTTTCAAGTGTTTAGTTTGGGCGATTTACGTACTATTTCAGAAGAAGGTGTTACTTTTAAATCTCATTTAGATGGGAGTAAACATGTTTTTACACCTGAAAGTGTAATGGAAACAGAAGAAGACTTAGGTGCTGATATTATTATGGCTTTTGATGAGTGTTGTCCATATCCTTCTACATATGAATATACAAAAAATTCTATGGAAAGAACTACTAGGTGGGCTAAACGTTGCAAGCAAGCTCATACTACTACTGATAAACAAGGATTATTTGGAATTATTCAAGGTGGTTTTTATAAAGACTTAAGAGAACAAAGTGCGAAAGAGTTAATTGAACTTGATTTACCAGGTTATGCAATTGGAGGAATTAGTGTTGGTGAACCTAAAGAGGAATTCTTAGATATTTTAAGATATACCACCCCACTTATGCCAAAGGACAAGCCTAGATATTTGATGGGAGTAGGTACACCAGATTATTTAATAGAAGCGGCTAAGGCTGGAATTGATATGTGTGACTGCGTACTTCCAACAAGAATTGCAAGAAATGGTACAGCAATGACTTCTAAAGGAAAAGTGGTTGTTAGAAATGCTACATATGAAAAAGATTGGAGGCCACTAGATGACGAATGCGATTGCTATGCTTGTAAAAATTATACAAGGGGTTATATACGTCACTTAGTAAAGGCTAACGAGATATTAGGAGTACGTTTACTATCAATACATAACTTAAGGTTCTTGACTAAATTAATGGAAAGAGTTAGAATAGAAATAGAAAATGATAATTTAGGAACATTTGCAGAAGAATTTTATAAAAAATATTATGGGGAATAATAACACAAAAGAGGAGGATGTTATGGAAATAATAGGAACTAACCAAGATGAAAAACAAAAGAAAAGTAAAAAGTTAATGATAATAATAACAGTATTAATTATTATATTACTAATTATTAGTATAGGTTTATTTAGTGCAATTTATTATCTGAAAGCACAAGAGTTTAAATTTGTAATAGATGGTAAACTAATATCAAGTAAATCTATGGCAAATGATTTATTTGTATATGAAAATGATAATATATATGTTTCATTAAGAGATATATCAGAATTAATAAATTATAAATATTATAATGGTGGATATAAGCAATATACAGAAGATACAGCAAAATGCTATTTAGAAAGCAAAAATGAGGTTGCTACTTTTGAAAAAGATTCAACTACTATATATAAAACAAAAGCAGGAGAACTAGACTACACTTATTTTACATTAGATGAGCCAATAAAAAGAATAAATGGAAAGTTATATATTAGTTCAAAAGGATTAAATATAGCATGTAACCTTCAAATGAGCTATGATAAAGAAGCAAATAAAATGACAATATATACTTTGCCATATTTAACTAATTATTATATGACTAGATATTCAAATGCTTCTCTTGAAACAAACTTTAATAACCAAAAAGCTTTATTATATGGTTTATTAGTAGTACAAAATGTAGATAATACAGATAAAAATACATCTAATACTAATATAAGATATGGAATTCATAACTTAAACAATGAAGAAATAGTTGGAACAAAATACACAAATATTGACTTTATAGAAGGAACAGAAGAATTTATTGTAACAACAGAAGAAAAAAAGGTTGGAATAATAACATCAGAAGGTGATACAAAGGTAACTCCACAATATGATGCATTAAAACAAATTGATAAAAAATTGAATTTATATATGGCAACTACAAATGGAAAAAGTGGAGTAATAGAAAAAAATGGAAAAATATTAATTTATTTAGAATATGAGCAAATAGGAATAGACACAAATGAATTCTCAACAAATGATATTAAGAATAAATATATATTATTTGATAATGCAATACCAGTTAAACAAAATGAAAAGTGGGGGTTATTTGATATAAGAGGTAATCAAATATTACCATTAGAATATGTAAGTTTAGGTTGTATATCAAAGACAAGCTCTAATAAAAACTTAAATAATATACTAGTAATACCAGATATTGAAGGAATAGTAGTATGTAAAGAATTTGAAACAGATTCTAGAAAAATTGAACTTTATGGAATAGTAAGCTCAAGAGGAAAAGAATTAGTACCAGTATGTTTAGAAACGGTATATTCTGTAACAGTATCAGGAAAAGATGAATATACAATGGTAAACAATGGAAACTCATTTGATGTAATAGAATATGTAAAACTAACAAAAGAATTTGAAGAACAAAATAACAAAGACAATACTACAAATACAGTTGCAAATGAAGTAGCTAATACAATACAAAATACACAAAGATAATATATATAAATGAAATAGAAAAGCTAATAAGAAAAGAAATTTCGAAGTTAGCTTTTTTTATATTATATGAAATTACTCTATTTTAAGTTGAAATGTGGGGGAGATTATTAATCGCCCATATAGTTAAGTCACTTTCTTATAAAATAGGAAAAATCGATTTGAAAATGTAGGGGCGTGGACTTGCGTCCACTCACGTGGAAAAGCCACCTTCTTGCATTAGGAAAATATACTATTTTAACTTAAAAGTGTAAAGAGGGCTATTACTCACACAAAAGGAGAAGCTACCTTTATTATATAGAAGAATAAATACAAAACTAAAAAAATATATTCTAAATTATAAGTAAACTGATGAATATAAAAAAGCAATAGTAACTTAATGTATTTAATAGATAAACAAAAATTTACAATATTCATATAATATAATTGGGAGGTTGCATACTATGAATAAAATAGAAAAAAAGACAATAAAAGGAGAATTAAAATATAAAAATATAGTTATCCTTACATACAAAATAGAATATCCACAAATAAGTTCTTCTAAATATGCATATGGGAAAGAGATATTTAATAATTATAATAAAAAGAAGGCAATTGACTTAGAAAAATATGTAAGAACAGATTTATATAAAAATGCCAAAGAAGTATATGAATATAATAAAGCAAATGGATACCCTATAATGGTATATGAAGTAATATCACAATATTATATAACCTATAATGAAGGATTTATTATAAGCTTATACCAAGATGAATACCAATTTACAGGAGGAGCACATGGAAATACAATTAGAACTTCACAAAACTGGAATTTAAAAGAAGGAACTACAATACCACTATCATACTTTTTCCCTAATAACCCATATTATACAATTGAAATATTAAAAGAAATAAATAGACAAATAAAAACACAAATAGAAGAAGGAAAAAATCAATATTTCGAAAACTATTGTGAACTAGTATTGGAAACATTTAATTTAAATAGCTACTATATAATACCAAATGCAATAGTAATATATTTTCAGCAATACGATATAGCGCCATACTCAAGTGGAATACCAGTATTTTTAATTAGTGTCGCACGCTAGGGACGGTCCTTTTCGTTCCGAAATCGGAACGCTGGGGACACTCCTTAAGTAAAATAACAAATAGAAAAGTGTTTTTTCTATTAAGATATAAAAACATTGAAATTTAGAGGAAAATATTGTATACTTATTAAAAATAATTGTAGACCTATTATTAAATTCAGGAGCAAGCTTGAATTTAAGTATTCAAAATTGAAAATAGGAGGAACAAAATGAAAGATAATTTTATTGTTTATTTTGATGAAGATGGCGTTTTAAATTTATTTGAAAAGGATAAAGATGCACGAAAAAATATGTGGTTGCCTGGATATTATGTAGATATACCAATAAGAAAGGGCATCTGTGAAATAATGCAACGGATAAATGAAGAATGCTATGTCATTATTTTGACAAAAGTAATTAATAGAATAGGGGTTACGAAAGAAAAAAGTATATGGCTTAACAAAATACCGCAAAATGCATATAGTGATATAATATATGTTCCATATGATCAGAAAAAATCATCTTATATATATCCATTTATTCCAGCGATATTAGTAGATGATAATGAAGTAAACCTAGAGGACTGTAATAAAAAAGGTTGCCATGGGTTATTTTTATCTGATTTAAAAGTAAGTCAAAAGTATGAAAATGCACGAAATGTAGAAGATATATGGACATTCTATAAAAAAATCAAAGCATTATATGAATAACAAACAAATAAACAAGTAGTATCATCTACTTGTTTATTCGTTTATTAATACAACTTTAAAATAAACTTAGAAAAATTATTTAAATTAAAAGGAGCGAAAAATGGAATACTGGAATAAATATAAAACAAAAATAGGAACACTTATAATAGTAGAGAAGGAAAATAAAATTTCAAGAATAGAAACTGTAAAAGCAAATAGTCAATACCCTAAAAAAGAAAAAGTAGAAACAAAATTAATAAAAGAAGCATATAGACAAATATCAGAATATTTAGAAGGAAAAAGAAGAATATTTACAATACCACTATTAATAAAAGGAACCAAGTTTCAAGAAAAAGTATGGAATGCACTACTAGAAATACCATATGGAGAAACAAGAACTTATGGGCAAATAGCAAAACAAATAGGAAACGAAAAAGCCTCAAGAGCAGTAGGCGGAGCAAACCATAATAATCCAATTATGATAGTAGTACCATGTCACAGAGTAATAGGAAGTAATAAAAAGTTAGTAGGGTATGCAGGAGGATTAGACATAAAGGAAAAACTATTAAATTTAGAACAAAAGCGATAAAATTAAAAAAAGACTATAAGAAGGTTCATTAAAATTTGCCC
The DNA here is from genome assembly GCA_950096965.1 of uncultured Clostridiaceae bacterium. Taxonomy (GTDB): domain Bacteria; phylum Bacillota; class Clostridia; order TANB77; family CAG-508; genus UMGS1663. Next base: position 8,615 of record CATNCV010000017.1, read on the forward strand.
ATAAATTTAAGAAATATATTATGTGAAAATTATGTGAAATTGCTAGAAAAGTGAATACAAATATGATAATATAGAAAAATAATTATTAGAGAGGTATGCAAAAATGTCATATATAGAATTTAAAGATGTTAATAAAGAATATAAAATGGGAGAAATAACAATAAAAGCCTTAAATGATACAAATTTTAGCATAGAAAAAGGAGAGCTAGTAGTAATAGTAGGTCCAAGCGGAGCAGGAAAAACCACAACACTAAATATACTAGGGGGAATGGACAGTGTAACATCAGGAGAAGTAATTGTAGATGGAAAACAGGTAAATAAATTAAATAACAAAGAGCTAATAAAATACAGAAGAGAAGACATAGGCTTTATATTCCAATTCTATAATTTAGTACAAAATTTAACAGCTGTAGAAAATGTAGAACTAGCAGTACAAATATGTAAAGACTCCTTAGACCCAGAAACAATAATAGAAAAAGTAGGATTAAAAGAAAGAAAAGGAAACTTCCCATCACAATTATCAGGAGGAGAACAACAAAGAGTAGCAATAGCAAGAGCAATAGCCAAAAATCCAAAACTACTATTATGTGATGAACCTACAGGAGCGCTAGACTACAAAACAGGAAAACAAATACTAAAATTATTGCAAGATACATCAAGAAAAGAAAACATGACAGTAATAATAATAACTCACAATACAGCACTAGCACCAATGGCCGACAAAGTAATACACTTCAAAAATGGAAAAGCAGAAAAAATAGAAACAAACGAAAAAACAATATCAATAGAAGAAATAGAGTGGTAGCACAGTAGGGACGGACCTTTTCGTTCCGAAATCGGAACGCTAGGGACACTCCTTAAATCGAATAATGGGGAATTATATTTTATTGAGGATTAATTAAAAGATATAATGGGGGAAATTATATTTTTTAAACTAAAAACAAAAACTAAATAGGGGCAAAAATAATAAAAGAAAGAAGGTAATATTATGCCCCGAATGGCAAGAAAAAATTTAGAAAATGGATTTTTCCATATAATGGTTCAAGGAATAAAAAAAGAAAAAATATTTTATAAAGGTGAATATAAAGAAAAATATATTCAATTAATGAAATATTTTAAAGAAAAGCAAAAAATAGAAATTATTAATTATTGTGTAATGAATAATCATATTCACATTATTATATACACTGAAGATATAGATGAATTAACAATATTTATGAGAAAGTTAAATACAACATATGCTTTATATTATAATAAATCAGAAAATAGAGTAGGCTATGTATTTAGAAATCGATTTGAAAGTAAAGAAATATATAATCAAGATTACCTAACAAAATGTATAAAATATGTACATATGAATCCAGTAAAAGCAGGAATTACGAAAACAGAAGGAGAATATAAATATTCAAGTTATAATGACTATATAAATAAAAAAGGAATTATAACAGATGAATTATTACAAAAAATATTTAATTCAAAATATAATTATTTAAAGGAATTCTTAAAGATAGAATATGACGAAGAATTATTTGAAGAACTAGAAAAAGAAGAACTTACAAATGAAAAGCTAAAAGAACAAATAGAACAATTTATAAAAAAAGAACAAGTAACCTTAGGAGAATTAAAAAACGATAAAAGATTAATAAAAAAACTATATAATACAATGAAGTTAAAACCAACAAAAGCGAAATTAGGAGAATGTATAGGACTAAGTAGAACAAGAATAAGTAAGATATTAAATGATTATAAAGAAAATAAAAAATAAGGAGTAAGCAAAGGAATGTCCCTAGCGTTCCGAATTCGGAACGAAAAGGACCGTCCCTAGCGTGCGGAAGACGAAAATGAAAAAAGCGTTATTAAAAGATAGTTTGAAAGAAATTAGAAATACATACAAAAGGTTTATTTCCATTTTATTAATGGCTTTTTTAGGTGTGGGCTTTTTTGCTGGAATGAGGGCTGCGAGCCCTGATATGATATCTACTATTGATAATTATTTTGATAGACAAAATGTATATGATATACAAATTCTTTCTACTTTAGGGTTAACTAATGAGGATATAGAGGAATTAGAACAAGTAGAGGGTGTAAAAAAAGCTTATGGTGAATATAATGAGGATGTTATAATTAATTATGAGGATACTGAAATTGTAACTAGAGTATTATCAATAGATGATATAAACAGGGTAGCACTAATAGAAGGAAGAATGCCTCAAAGTAAAAATGAATGTTTAGTTGAAAAAGCATTTTGTGCTAGAACAGGCAAGCAAATTGGAGATAGCCTTATTATTGAAGAAGCAAGTGACAGTATAATAAAGGAAAAAGAGGTTACTATTGCAGGAACAATGAATAGTCCACTATATGTTTCAAGGCAAAGAGATACTTCAAAATTAGGTTCTGGAATGGTAAGCTATAATATGTATTTACCAAAGGAAAGCTTTGAGTCTGAAGTATATACAGGAATATATATTGAACTTACAAATTCTAAGCAAATGGTAACTAATTCACAAGAATATAACGATTATGTGCAAGAAGTAACTACAAAAATAGAAGAAATAAAAGCACAAAGAGAAACTGCAAGATATGATGAAGTAAAAGAACTCGCACAAAAAAAGCTAGAAGAAGGAGAATCAAAATTACAAGAAGAAAAGGTTTCAGCTAATAATAAACTAAAAGAGGTAGAAGATGAAATTACAGAAGGAGAAAGAAAATTAAATACTGCCGAAATTACTTTAAATAATAAAAGTAAAGAAGCGGCGGAAAAATTTAAGTTAGCAGAAGAAAATATAAAAACAGCTAAGGCTAAAATAAAAGAAGAAGAGGAAATTTTAAAAAAAGAGGAACAAAATGCTAATGCACAAATAGAACTTTTAAATAAACAAAAACAAGAACTAGAAGATAACTTACAAAGTATAAATGCTAATATAGAAGAATTACAAAAAAATTTAAATAAAATAAATGAAAACCTCAACAATAGTAATTTAACACAAGAAGAAATAGCGAGCCTTCAAGCTCAAAAAGAAAATATAGAAAACACATTAACAAATATAAAAGCACAAAAAGCACAGCTAGAAGCTGGGTTACTAGGTATAAATAATGTTTTAGAACAAATACAAAACGGAATAAAAGAAGGAAAAGAAAAATTAAACAATGCTAAAACTACATTAGAAAATAATGAAAAGGAACTAAACAAAACAAAACAGTTAACAACAAAACAATTAGAAAGTGCAAGACAAGAAATAAATACTTCAAAAAAGCAGTTACAAGAAGGAAGAAAAACTCTTGAAACAAATAAGGCAGAATATGAAGAAAAAATAAAAGAAGCAGAGAAAGAACTATCAGACGCAAAGCAAAAAATACAAGAAATAGAACATCCAACTTGGTATATATTAGGACGAGATTCAAACCCAGGTTATAGTGGATTTATGCAAGACACAAAAAGTATAGAAAATTTAGGAAAAGTATTTCCAATAGTATTTTTTGTTATAGCAACACTTATTTCACTAACTTCTATGACTAGAATGGTAGAAGAGCAAAGAGTGCAAATAGGTACAATGAAGGCATTAGGATATAACAAAGCACAAATTGCAAGCAAGTATTTATTATATTCAGGGCTAGCTTGCCTAATTGGTGGAAGTATAGGAATGATAATAGGTTTTGAAACACTTCCAAGAATTATATGGATGATGTATAGCATGATGTATGTAATACCAAATTTTGTTGCAAGTTTTAATGTATATTTTGCTATATTAGGTCTAGGGTTAGCAAGTGTATGTATAATAGGTGCAAGTTTATACACTGTTTTAAAAATAGTAGGAGATACACCAGCCCAACTAATGAGGCCAAAAGCTCCAAAAGCAGGAAAGAAAATATTATTAGAAAGAATTCCTTTTATATGGAAACATTTAAGTTTTAGCAGAAAAGTAACAGTTCGTAATATTTTCAGATATAAAAAAAGAGTAATTATGACAATAGTTGGAATTGCAGGAAGTACAGCACTTATACTAACAGGTTTTGGAGTAAAAGACGCAATTTCAGATATTTTAATAAAACAATATGAAAATGTGTATAACTACGATATGCAAATTAGTTTGAAAAGTGATTTGGAAGAGATAGAAGTAGAAAATTTTATTAAAACATTAGAAGAAAAAGAAGAAATTAATAAAATAGCAGAAGCTAATATGACATCTGGAACATTGGTAAATGGTGAAAATGAAGAAGATGTACAAATTATTATAGCAAAAGATGAAAAAATAAATGAATTAATACATTTATCAGATAGGAAAACAAAAAAAGAAGTTAGGCTAGAAGAAGGAAAAATAGCTATAACAGATAAAGTGGCAGAATTATTAGAAGTTAAAAAAGGTGATAGCATAATATTAAAAGATGCAGAAGGAAAAGAAAATAGTGTAATAATTTCAGATATTGTAGAAAATTATATTTATCACTATGTATATATGCCAAAAAATTTATATGAAGAACTATATGGAGAATATAATACAAATGTATTATTTGCACAAAATAATGTAAAAGATGAGCAAGAGGAAGAACTTGCAAGTAAGCTTTTAAAAGAACCAAATGTAAATGCAGTATCATTAAGTTCTAACATGGAAAATGTAATGGATGATATGATGAGAAACTTAAATTATGTTGTAATTATACTAATAGTATCAGCAGGTATGCTAGCATTTGTAGTACTATATAATTTAGCAAATATAAATATTAGTGAAAGAATAAGGGAACTTGCTAGTTTAAAAGTACTAGGTTTTTACGATAAAGAAGTATATGACTATGTAACAAGAGAAACAGCAATATTAACTGCAATAGGAATAATATTTGGACTAATAGGAGGATATTTCTTAAGCGTATTTATAGTAAAAACATGTGAAATAAACGTTTTAAGGTTTGGGCAAGAAATAAAGTTGCCAAGTTATATATATTCAGTAGCAATAACAGTAATATTTACAGTAATAGTAAATATAGTAACATATTTTGCTTTGAAGAAAATTGATATGATAGAGAGTTTGAAAAGTATAGAATAGAATGGTAAAAAGCAAGCAAAGATAGAAGCACTATCCTTGCTTGTTTTTTAGAAGAAAAGGAAAAAATTGATTTGTAGGGACACCATTTGTATGTATACACGTTGTGCTCGTTTATTATTTTAGATGTAGGGGCGATTAGCAATCGCCCACTCTTCGAAGAAATAGCTTAAAGAATAGCATTAAACGTGTAAAATTACCCGCTCCCACGGTGTTTGATTTGTTTTTTAAAAATTGGTTTCCTAGCCTCCCTACTCAAGAGTAAGTACAAATAATGAGCTCCATTTCATTCCACTCATTATTTTACTTACTCTAAGCGGTCCCCACCGCCTTAACGGAAAATGCAATTTAAAAAAAATAAATCAAACACCCCTCGTGCTACTCTATATTTTATAGGTACTACTATTCTACCATGAGATTTATATTTGATAGCAAAGGTTACATAAAATTACAAGGATTTATTGCTATTTCATCGAAGATATGATATAATGCTTACATAATTAAATATTTAAAACTCTTATTTTTGCATTATGGGAGTTACGAAGGTAACTAAAAACAGCAAAGAAAATTAATATTTAAAGGAGGAACTTATATTATGGATGGAATTATTGTAGGAATAACGCTTATTTTATGTATAGCACAGTTTATTGTATGTGTATTTGTAGAACCTAAAATACCTATAAAATTAAAAGAAACTGATACCTTACAATGGATAAGAAAGAGAAAGAACAATTATTTAAGAATAATACTTGTTGTAGGTATATTTACAATTATTCTCGCATATTATGGAGTAAAAAATCAAATTCTTATTTTGGGTATGATATTTGGATTCTTTCTTATATTTTTACTTACAGGGGCAAATACAATATTTGATAGAATAGAAAAGAAAGAAAAGCTATTTCTTGCAGAGCACACAATATCTATTCTAAATGATTCATCAATTAAAAATATCGTTTTGAAAGATGAAGAGTTACGGGAAAGTATTATAAAAGACAGTATTGAGAAGATAAATCTTACAATGTACTTTAAGGAAGGAGAAGAATATTTACTCAAAGTAAGAGAAGGAAAATTAATGCCTTATATAGGAAATACATTTAGAGAAGAGATTTTGCAAAAAAATATAGAAAGTATAGAAGTAGAAGAACTTAAAGAAAACGAAATAAAATTGAAAGTCAGAACAAAAATAGGAAATACTTTTCAAAAAGATATTGAAAAATGGGAATTATCTCAATGTATTGCAATTAAGTAACCAAATAGAAACCTTACTTTAAATTATAAGTAAGGTTTCATTTTGCTTTTTTAAATACTTATGATATAACACTAAAATAGTTTATAACAAAAATGTATAAAAATATGTTAAAATCCTGTTAAGTCAATAATTTTAAGAAATAGAAAAAGTTGAAAAAAATAAAAAAATGATACTAATAAGATACTAACCTCATAGAATTTTATACAATCTTATAGAGCTTTTTAAGGGAAAAACACAAAACAAAAGTTTATTTTTGGAAATATTGAAATAGAAAAATAAGTCAAAAAAGAAGTTTACAAAATACTTTTTTGCTTATTATTTTTTTGACTGTTTTCATATACATTTTTTTAGAATAATGTTATAATGATAGCGATAACTAGTAAGTGTGCGCCCAGCAAAGGGTAAGTAATCTAGCAGGTGGAAGTCCTGTTTGAACAAGGTCTAACCAACCACTCAATAGCGAGTTTTGTGCTTATGACAGTAATGTTATGAGTAAAGCGTAAACAGCAAGGAAGTAGGGTTAAAAGGCAATTCAGCCCCGAAATGTTACCAATTAAAAGGCAAACGTGCTACTTACCACGGAATGCAATATCTAAATAATCGTTATGGCGAGATTATTTAGGCTTTTACGGGGTCATTAGAGCCAATCATACTTTACACTGTGATTACTTGTCAACTGGGGAGAGCCTAATATTTCTTGTAGAAATACAAGTATGACAAACAACAATAAAACGGAGAATGTCAAAAGAATATTAGGCAGTCGGATAAGTTCATATTAGTGAAGAAGTTTCTGTAATGGAAATGGAGCGAAGGGACTTACGTAATAACGGTCTTTCTGAGGAAACATTATCTGTACTCAGGGACAGGAGGAATAATGGAAACGAAACTAGAAAGAATAGCAGACAAATCAAGAAATGAAAAACGACCAATATTTACATCATTGTATCATTTAATCAATGAAGAACTGCTAAAACAATGTCATAAAGAACTAGATGGAAATAAAGCAGAGGGAATTGATAATGTAAGCAAGAAAGAATATGCAGAAAACCTAGACGAAAATATTAAAGACTTAGTAATAAGATTAAAGAACAAAGCATATAAACCAGCACCAGCACTTAGAGTATATATACCAAAAGATAATGGTAAAATGCGACCACTAGGAATATCAATATATGAAGATAAAATAGTGCAATTAGCATTAAAGAAAATACTAGAGGCAATATATGAACCAAAATTCCAAGATAATATGTATGGTTTTAGAGCAAATAACAGTTGTCATAAAGCAATAAAATATGTGCATAAAAGTATATCAACAACAAGAATAAACTACATTGTAGATGCAGATATAAAAGGTTTCTTTGACCATATAGACCACGACTGGATGATAAGGTTCATAGAATACAACATAAAAGACCCAAACATCATAGGACTAATTAAGAAATATCTAAAAGCAGGAATAATGGATAAGGGACAATATGTGGCGACAGAAGAAGGCTCAGCACAAGGAAATATCATAAGTCCAGTATTAGCAAATATCTATGTGCACTTTGTATTAGTATTATGGTATAAAGAAATAATCGAAAAGAGAGCAGAAGGCGAGAATTTTCTAGTAGTTTATGCAGATGATTTTATTGCAGGTTTTCAATATCAAAGAGAAGCAGAAGCATACTATGAAGCATTAAAGAAAAGAATGAGTAAATTTGGATTAGAATTAGAAAGAAGCAAGAGTAAAATAATTAAATTTGGAAAATATGCAGAGCAAAGTAGGAAACAATTAGGAGAAAGCAAACCAGAGACTTTTGATTTTCTAGGTTTTACGTTCTATTGTAGCAGAACAAGACAAGGAAAGCCTTGCATCAAAGTTAAAACAAGCAAGAAGAAATTTAAACAGAAAGTAAAAGCTATGAAATTATGGCTATATGAAAATAGAGATATAAGGACTAAAGACTTAATGGAGAAACTAAGAATAAAACTTGTTGGACACTATCGTTATTATGGAATATCACATAATAGTGCAAAGATAGGAAGTTTTAGACATAGAACGATAGAATATTTATTTAAGGTATTAAATAGAAGAAGTAATAAAAAGAGTTATAGCTGGGAAGGTTTCAATGAAATGTTAAGATACTACAAGCTACCATACCCAAAGATATACTTTAGCTTATTTGATTAAAAGTGAATGTTATTACGAAGAGCTGTATGCGGAAAAACTGCATGTACGGTTCTGAATAGGGGATTGTGTCGTGAGGCACTTGTCTACTAAACTATCGCTGAGATTAAAAATAAAAAGGAGAATTAAAATATGGTACATTTAGTATATTGTGATGATAAATCAAAAGAATTAAATAAGATTTTAGATGGTAGTAAAACAATGATTATAAGAGGTGCAGCAGGAAGAAAAATACCACATAGCAGAGTATTTAAAGATGAGATACTTTATTTTATTGAAAAAGGAACAAAAAAGATAACAGCAAAGGCAGTTGTAAAAGATGTTCAAAACTATGTAAAATTAAGTGATGAAGAAATAACAAAAACTATTGAAGATAATAATAATCAATTAAAGTTAACTGATAAGCAAAAAGAAAGATGGCACAAAAAATGCTTATGTCTAGTTGAATTTACAAATGTAGAAGAAATTACAGCATTAGATTTTGACCATCAAGGAAATATGGACGATTGGTTAATTATTGAAAAAATAGAAGATGTAGTTGTAGGTACAAGTATTCCTTACAACTATGAAAAATCAAGATTTTAGGAGTAAAATAATATGGCAATGTGGAATCCGTGGCGAGGGTGTAAAAAATGTAGTGATGGTTGTTTACATTGCTATATTCATAAAGGCAATTCAAAAAGGAATATAAATACAAATGATATTGTAAAAACAAAAGACTTGTGTAAACAAGCAAAATTAGCCAATATTGATTATAAAGGCAATCGCTAAATTACAATCTGTCTAGGAGGTAAAAAATAATGGATAAGAAAAAAATAATGAACTGGATAATAGCAATAATAGTTGCTATTGTATATTTAACAGTAAGTATTGTATTTAAGGCTTGGGCATATTCTTGGTTTATATGGGTTGCTTATGCAATTTATAGATTTATTGTAAAATAACTAATTAGGAGTGCGAAAAATGTTTTATAATGCAAAAAATAATAATATAAAAATAGGACAAAATGATATTGAATATATAAGTTTTGGAAAAGGAAATAAAAATTTAATTATAATACCAGGACTTGGAGATGGATTAAGAACTGTTAAAGGTATGGCTATTCCACTTGCATTGATGTATAAAAAGTTTGCAAAAGAATATACAGTATATATATTTAGTAGGAGAAATAATCTAACAAATGGCTTTACAACGCAAGATATGGCACAAGATATAGCTCAAGCAATGAATTTACTTAATATATCAAATGCTGATATATTAGGCGTTTCTCAAGGTGGAATGATAGCACAATATATGGCAATTAACAATCCAGAAAAAGTAAATAAATTAGTTTTAGCAGTAACATCTTCAAAGTCTAATGAAATGATAAATAATGTTGTTGGAAACTGGATTCAGTTAGCAAAGAAGGAAGATTTTAAAGATATATTCATAGATACAGCCGAAAAATCTTATAGCGAAAAGTATTTAAAGAAATATAGAAAATATTATAATATTCTATGGAGAGTTGGCAAACCAAAAGATTATAAAAGATTTATTATTCAAGCTAATTCTTGTTTAACTCATAATGTATATGATGATTTAGATAAAATCAAATGTCCTACTTTAATAATTGGAGGAAAACAAGATAGTATTGTAGGAGCAAATTCTTCAAAAGAAATAGCAGATAGAATTAGCAATAGTGAATTATATTTATATGAAGATTATGGGCATGCAGTATATGAAGAAGCAAAAGATTTTAATGGAAAAGTTTTAAATTATCTAAAGAGATAAATTACAATTGCACTAAACTGCTGTCGCAGTGGTCGTTTAGATATAATGAGTCGTAACATTTGGAATAAATTTACATTGTTTAATTTCTTATTCATATGTAGGGCAAGTAATTAAGTTGAAAATTACTTGTCCTTTATGATATATTAGTGTATATTTTTATAAAATATTTAGAAAAATATCTAAATGTGTAGTGTTACAATTGATGTGAAACAAAAGTAATAAAAAATTGAATAAGTGATTTAAATCATATATAATTGAGTTGCTAAACAAAAATTATATAAAGGAGATTTAAATCACTTATGAGTAATATTATAACAGAAAATAATAAAAAAAGATACATACCACACGATATTAATACCAGAAAATATGCAGTAGAAATGTATAGAAATTGTGGAGATATAAATTATGTGTGTAGAAAATACCATATTTCAAGAGTTTCATTATGGAGATGGAATAAAGCTTACAATGGGACAAAAGAAAGTATAACAGATAAACCACATAAACCAAAAAGTAGGCATCCTAATGCACACACAAATCAAGAAATAAAATGGATAAGAAACTATGTAAGAAGAAATCCAAGAATAACATTGAGTGAATTGTGGATTAAATTAAAACGAGAAAAAGGGTACACAAGGACAATAACAGCATTATATAGAGTAATGAGAAGATTAGATATAAAATTCTATAAAGGAATGAATATAAAAAACACATCAAAGAAAAAACATAATAAGAAATATAATACGCCCAAAAATGTAGGAGAAAAGGGACAAATGGATGTAAAATATGTACCAAATGAATGTAAGACAAAAGGAGTAGCAGAAGATAGAAAATATTATCAATATATATATATAGATGAAGCAACAAGAGAAAGATATTTATATTGGTATGAAGAACATACACCAACAAATACAGTAGATTTTGTAAAAAGAGTAATAAAGTACTTAGGGTATAAACCAAAAGAAATACAAACAGATAATGGAACAGAATTCACATATAACAAGTCGAATATAAAGAAAATACATCCATTAGAGACATTATTAAAGGAATTAGGAATAAAACATCATAAGATACAACCACGAACGCCACAACATAATGGAAAAGTAGAAAGAAGCCACAGGAATGATAATGAAAGATTTTATAGTTATTTAAAATTTTATAGTTTAGAAGACTTAAGAGAGCAAGGACAAAGATATTTAAAAAGGTTAAATAATATTCCAATGGCAGTATTAAAATATTCTACATCAAAAGAAAAACGTGCAGAATTAGAGGCATTTGGAATGATTAATTTGTAGCTTAATTATATATATTAAATTTTTATATATTTTTGTTTCACATCATTGACACTTATACAAACTAGAAAATCAAAAAATATGTTAGTATAACAAGACACTAACAAAAATATAAAAAAATTCTCAAAAAAAGTGTCCAAAAACTTGACATAGATCCAAGAAGTGATAAATAATACAATTTAATTCTTAGATAATAACCAAAGAATAAAATTAAAGGAGATACTTACAGAAATATGCTTAAATTATCAAATTGAAATGATAGAACAAACTAAAAAGCAAGAAACACAAAAGAACAATACAGATATATTGAATAAATTCATATCATCTAAAGAAATTGAAGGTTGCTCAACTAGAACTTTAAATTACTATAAAGATAATATAAGCAAAATGTTAGATACAATAAATCTTCCAATAGATGAAATTACTACTGAAATATTAAGAAACTATTTAGCAGATTATAAAAGTAATTCAAGTGCTGGTATGATAACAATAGACAATATAAGAAGGACATTATCAAGTTTCTTTGCATGGCTAGAAAATGAAGATTATATTGTTAAAAGTCCAGTTAGAAGGATTCATAAAGTAAAAGAAACATAAACAAAGTACATCCACATAAATTCAGAAGAACAATGGCAACTATGGCTATTGATAAAGGTATTTCAGTTGAACAAGTGCAAAAAGTATTAGGACATATTAAGATAGACACAACAATGGAATATGCAATGGTAAATCAAAATAATGTAAAAAACTCACACAGAAAATTTATTACATAAATTTATGAAAAAATATTGACAATGATGGCGGTTTTATCATAAAATACAAACAATGGTTCTACTATAATAAATAAAGAAAATATAAATAATAATAAATGTAATAATAACTAAAATTTATTAGAAAAGGATGTGTTCTTATGGACGAAAAAAAGAATGAAATTATTTTATTTGAAAATCAAGGAATAAAATTAGAAGTTAATTTAAAAGATGAAACCGTATGGCTTACACAAGAGCAAATGTCAAAATTATTTCAAAAAGCTAAATCTACTATTAATGAACATATAAAGAATATATATAAAGAAGGAGAATTAGTAGAAACAGAAACAATGACTAAATTCGGAAATTCCGAATTTGCTGATAAACCTACTAATTATTACAATTTAGATATGATTATATCTGTTGGATATCGAGTAAAATCGCAAAATGGTATTTTATTTAGAAAATGGGCTACTAGAATACTAAAAGATTATATGTTAAAAGGATATGCAGTAAATCAAAGAAGATTAGAATATTTAGAAAAGACAATAAAGTTAATAGATATTGCAAATCGTATTGATGAAAGCATGGAAGGAAATGATGCAAAAGAGATATTAAAAGTAATTGGAGATTATTCAAAAGCTCTTGATTTACTTGATGATTATGACCATAGAACTCTAAAGAAAATAGATGGTAATATTGATGAAAGAAAAATTGAATACAAAGAATGTATAGAAATAATAAATAAGTTAAGATTTAATGAAGAAAGTTCACTATTTGCAGTAGAAAGGGATAAAGGTTTAGAGTCAATTATAGGCAATATTTATCAGAGTTTTGGTGGACAAGATATTTATAAAAGCATTGAAGAAAAAGGAGCAAATTTCTTATATTTAATAGTAAAGAATCATGTATTTGCAGATGGAAATAAAAGAATTGCAGCAACATTGTTTATATACTTTTTAAACTTTTATGGTATCTTATATAAAGAAGGAAAAAAAACGATAGATAATAATACTTTAGCAGCACTAACTTTATTGATAGCAGAATCAAATCCGAAAGAAAAAGATGTAATTATAGATTTAGTAATGAATTTTTTGAACAATGATTGAGATTCAATCTCAGCAACAACTTACAATTCGTAGAGGAGATAGAAAAATGTCTAAAGCTATATGGAGAAGAATTATAATAATATTTATATTTTGTATTGGTTTTCTAATCTCTATATATTTTATTATGAATGAAACTAGAGAACCGAATATAGAAATAAAAAACAATAAAGAAACGATTTATAGTTTATTTGATAATTTTCCAGAAAGTAAAAATATATATTATACTTCTCATAATTTGTATAGCAAATGGAGTATAGGACCTACGATATATCAAATTGATATTTTGGCAGAATTAACAGAGGAAAGCTATAATGATTTTATAAAACAAATTGAAAGTACAAAAGAAGAAACATTAAAAATGAAATTTAATCCAAATAATATAACATACAACTGGCAAAAAATAGAGAATACAACAATTGTAAAATCAAAAGATGCAGAAGATGCTTCAGTTACAGAAATTTATTTTGATAAAAATAATAAAGCGATTTATATAATTGCAATGGGTGGAAATTGATAGTTTGAAAAAACGAAATATAAATGTGAAAAATAGAACGATTATTTTTATAGATGTCTTGTAAAATCTAAATAAAAATAATATAAATTTATAGTAAATGGAGGTGGAAATGCTATGAAAAATAAAGTGGCACTTATGTGGATTATTACTGTAATTTGTCTGATTCTAACGATTGTTTTCTTGTTTTTAATGAATAAAACGGAAGTAAAATATGAAGAAGTTACAGCGACTGTTATTAGCACTTCTACGAAAGAAGTTGTAAATAAAAAGACACAAAACAGAACAAAATTTTATGAAGTTAAAGTAAAATATGATGGAAAAGAATATGAATTACAAAATGTTCATGGACTTTCAGGATATTATGAAGGAAAAAGTGTAAAAGCATTACTGGCTAATGATAAATTATATGCAAATGTTTAGGGGATAAAATCAACATTGCCAATTACTATTGTTTATTTTGTATTCTTGTTTGGAACTTTTGGAATGTTAATGCTATCTGCTACATATATGTCAAAAGCCAAAAAAAAGTACAATAAATATATTATTAAAAATTTTAGGAGGGAAAACATGCAAGAATTTGATTGGAAAAATAATGTAGATAATAGAGAGCAAAAGCAAAAACTAGCAAAAAGGATAGCAAAAAGAGCAAAAGATGGAGATACAATAGGTTTTGGTTCAGGAAGCACTTCATACTTAGCAGTAGAAGAAATTGCAAAAAGAGTGCAGGAAGAAAACTTAAAAATAAAAGCAATTCCAACATCAACTATAATAGAAGAAATATGTAAAAAATTAAAAATAGAAACAATGAATTTAAGTGAAGCAAAGCCAGACTGGTGCTTTGATGGAGCAGATGAAGTTGACCCACATAACTGGCTAATTAAAGGAATGGGAGCTGCTTTATACAGAGAAAAAATGAATATAAAAGCATCAGAAGAAAATTATATATTAGTAGATAGTTCAAAATTTGTAGAAAAACTAGGTGAGAACCATCCAGTACCAGTAGAATGTAAAATAGATAAAATAGATATAGTAAAAGAAGGGCTAAAAAAGTTAGGTGCAACAAATGTAATAATAAAAGAATCAAACGTAGGGGAAGGAATGCTAATAACAGATAATGGAAATGCATTATTATTTGCAGAATTTCCGAAAATAGAAGCAAATTTTGAAGAAGAAATAAATAAAATTGATGGAGTAGTAGAAAATGGACTATTTATAGGGTATGACTTAATTGTGATAAAATAGTATAAAGAAAGAAGGAAATTTAATGGATATAACACTAGATGTAGAAGGATATAAATTAAATGTAAGGGCAGCAGTAATAATATTACACAATAATAAGATATTAGTTCATAGAAATGTAAAAAGTGACCATTATGCATTAATTGGAGGAAGAGTAGAAATAGGAGAAAACTCAGCTAAAACAGTAAAAAGAGAAATTAAAGAAGAACTAGGAAAACAAATAGAACTAACAGGATATTATTCAACAATTGAAAACTTTTTTGAATTAAATGGCTCTAAATATCATGAAATAATGTTTGTGCATAAAGCAGAGTTTGTAAATGATGAGGATAAGAAAATAGAATACACATTGCATAATGTAGAAGGAAAAGAATACCTACAATATGAGTGGTTAAAATTAGAAGAACTAGAAAATTATAATATAGTACCAAGATGTATAATAGAAGTATTAAGAAATAAGCAGTTTCCAGTTCATAAAATAAATGATGAATTATTAAATTCTTAGGAAACGTAGGAAATATCAAGGAGGACTTTCCTAAGAATTTAAAAAAGAATAATTGTATTAAGTATAAAAATAATATATAAAGTATATTATTTAAAAATAAAATACAGCAAAAACTAATAAAAAATAAAATATATTACTTACTGGGAGCGAACAATTTAACACGTAGTGTAGCGAAGCCACTTTCTTGTTGAATAGGAAAAATCGCAGATTTTGACTATTCAAGCAAAGAGAAAAATAGACAACAAAAATAACCCTAATTAAAGGGCAAAAAAATTAAAGATATTTAATTACCATTATACTCGTAAAC